>JBEEGK010000456.1:0-3458 GCA_041166845.1 Acidobacteriaceae bacterium | reverse complement strand
TGTGGTAGCTTGCAGGACGGTAAGTCGAAAACCGCATGTCATCTTCGCGTGTCCAGAGGACTTGCACTGGGGCGTTAATGGCTTTCGAAACTAATGCTGCTTCGACGGCGTAATCGTGCTCCAGCCTGCGACCGAAGCCTCCTCCAAGCAGTGTGACGTTCACTTTTACCTGGTCTGGATCCAGTCCCAACGCCTGCGCCGCTGAGTCGCGGCAGTCCTGCGGCACCTGCGTAGGCGACCAGATTTCACACTTGTTCCCTTGAAAGTGCGCCGTCGTATTTCCCGGTTCCATGGGGGCATGGGCCATGAACGGAAGCTGGTAGGCAGCCTCGACGCGCCGTCCGGAGACTTTCGTGGTGTCGCCGACCGAGTAGAGCGTCACTGCTTTTTTGGACGCGGAATTCTTTAGGCCTTCGAAAATTGCCGCCGAGTTTAAGTCCTTGTTAGGGCCTTCGTCCCAGGTCACATTCAGAACGCGCCGCCCCTCCATCGCGCCCCAAATGCTATCGGCAACTACGGCTACGGCGGAATCGCCCACCTTGCCGACAAAACTGACGCCGGAAATCTTTTTCGATTCCTGATCGTTAAAGCTTGCGACCTTGCCGCCAATCACCGGAGAACGCGCCATCACCGTATGCTTCATGTCCGGCAGCCGGAAATCAATTCCGAAGACAGCCGACCCTGCAACTTTTGCGGGCGTATCCAGACGTGCGATTGGCTTGCCGACGATTCTGTAATCTTTCGCCTGCTTCAGGGGAGGATCAGAAGGAATCGGCAATGCCGCCGCCCGGCTCGCCAACGCGCCGTAAGTGAGTCCAGTGCTGGTTCCGGCCTTCCATACACTTCCGTTCTCCGCCTTGCAAGCGGACCTGGGGACGCCCCACTCGAGCGCCGCCGCACTGATCAACATTTCGCGCGCAGCCGCTCCCGCCTTGCGCATCGGATCCCATGTGGTCCGCACGCTTGCGCTTCCGCCCGTAGTCTGGTCTCCATAGAGAGTGCTGGCCCCGGCCTGCTCAATGGAAATTTGTTTCCAGTCCGCTTCAAGCTCTTCGGCGAGAATCATGGGTAGCGCAGTTCGCACTCCCTGACCCATTTCTGAGCGAGCGACCACAACTACTATTTTTCCATCAGGCGTGATCTTCAGATAAGCATTTGGAGAGAAAACATTATTGCCGCTCGAGAAAGGCGATCCGAAAGGTGACTTGTGAGGAAGATAGAAACCAACTACCAGGCCCGCACCGGCCGCAGCGGTAGCGCCGAGAAATCCGCGTCGCGAGATTGGACTCATCGCGCGCCCTCTTTAGCTGGCGTTCTGGCAGCGCGATGGATCGCCCGTCGAATCCGGTCATAGGTCCCGCATCGGCAGATGTTCCCAGACATTCCCTGAGAAATCTGATCATCCGAGGGCTGCGGATTCTTCGCGAGCAGCGCTACCGCGCTCATGATCTGCCCAACCTGGCAATATCCACACTGGGGAACTTCTTCGGCGATCCACGCCTGCTGCACTGGATGCAATCCGTTCGCGGAAAGCCCTTCGATGGTCGTGATGTTCTTGCCCGCGGCATCGGATGCAGCCGTAAGACAAGATCGAACGGCAGAGCCTTCGAGATGGACCGTGCATGCACCGCACAGTCCCACGCCGCAGCCAAACTTAGTTCCGGTCATCTGCAACGTATCGCGCAACACCCAGAGCAAAGGCGTCTCTGGCGACACGTTCACTTTTCTGTCAGCGCCATTGATTCGGAGAGTTATGTCCGTCATAAGAGAGAGTAATTACGGCACACATCGTACCAAAGAGAGGGACAAGCCGAACAGTTTTTCAGAATCGGTAGTCCACGACAACTTTAGCCGTGTCATGCTGAGCGCTGCCTGAGTCGCGAAAGTGACGAGGAGAGTCGAAACATCCCTATGTCTTGAAAACGCTACAGGCCTTCGACGAGCCAAAAAGCCACTCGCACACGAATGGCTTTCCTTGCTCAGAATGACAGGGAGTTTATTTAATCTCGTTGGACTTCTGCGACGCGAGCTGCGCTATCTGAGAGGACGGATTGTCCTTCTGAACCTGTGCATAGACACGCTTGGCTTCAACCGGCTGGTTGTCGGCCTGGTAAGTTGCGGCCAGTTCCATCTGCGCCGCAGCCTTGGTGACGGTAGAAGTAGGCTTGTCACTCAACTTTTTATAAATTTCAATCGCGTCCTTGTTACGGTTACTGTTTCGATAAACGGATGCCAGTGAAAGATTCGCGAGAGCCGCGAGGTCTCGATTGCTTTTTGCAGCCACCGTCTTCAATTCCCGTTCCGCAGTCGTATTGTCGCCAAGGTCAGCCGAAGTCTGTCCTAAGAAGTAGTGCGCAATCTTAGCGGAATGGGTGTGCGGATACTTATCCACAATGGCATGCAGCTGCTTTTGCGCCGCAGTTGCGCGTTCCTGGGAAGAGCCGAAGCTGGCATAGTCGGGCTGAGCAGGCATTCCTGCTGGGCGTAGTGGAGTGTCGAGCGTACGCACGGCCTGAGTCAGTTCAAAACTGGCCTTCTGGTCCTGCTGGTTCATGTAATACCAGCCGCCCACAACCACCACCGCCACTACCACAGCAATCATCGCGGTGATGATCAGGTTATTCTTGTGCTCCACCGACCAGTGGACGGTGGCCTCCGCGGCCTCGATGGTGGCCCCTCTAAAACGGTCTTCTTTTAATTGATGACGGGTCTGTGCTCGCACGAACTTCCCTTCTAACAGCAATAACTTTGGAATGGTAAGACTTCAGTTTAACAGCCAAAAATCAGCACAGTCAAAGCCGCCAAACGGCAATTGTCATCCCGAGCCGACCGAGCTGTAATCCGGAGCGAAGTCCAGGGATACGGTGTACTTCCCCTCTATGGTCCAAAAGCAAAGGCCGCCGGGAATCCAGCGGCCCAGGCGTCAGAAACCATCGCAACGTTACCGCGAAGTCTCTTCCAGAATGCCCTGCTCAACTTTCTCCTGACACTCAATGCAATGGCGCGTCCACGGTACAGCCTCCAGGCGCTTGGCATTGATCTCTTTGCCGCAGGCGATGCACTCTCCAAAACTGCCCTCACGAATGCGGGACAACGCTCCCTCCACCATCGCCAGCAGTTGCCGGTCATTGTTGCTCTGGTGAAATAGAAATTCTTTGGTGTAGGAGCTGGCTGCGCGATCAGCAATATCCTGCGCGGAGTCTTCGTCCACGGTACGGCCATCCTGCTCGGTACGCGAGACCGTGCGCCGCAACTCCTGTTGCCGCGTCTCCAGCCTTTTCTTGAAATAATCCAGTTTCTTTTTATCCATTGAATGATGTCGGGGAATTAGTAACGGGCCCTCGGCCCCTTTCTTGTTCCTTCTAGCCTTGGCTAAGACGGAAATGATATGCGCTCAAAATAAGATGCGTCAACTGGTCGTGAGGATTCGGCGGTGTTCCAAGTACTGTGTGCCGATT
>JBEEGK010000455.1:0-2599 GCA_041166845.1 Acidobacteriaceae bacterium | reverse complement strand
GTTCTTTTGTTCTTTGATGCCACGTCCCACCGAAACAATGATTTCGGCTTGCGTGAGATCAATGGCCTGCTTGGCCTCTTTGAAAACTTCCTGCGGCTTGTTGCGAACTACTCCATCCCCGATTTCGACATTCACCGTTTCAACGGGTGCGGCGGCGGAATTGGCCTCAATTTTGTCCCCTCGAAAAGCTCCGTTCTGGAATGTTACGAACCACGGAGAATCTGACGTGAAGCTAACATCAGCCGCGAACTTTCCCTGAAACATCTGGCGGGTGAACAGCAACTTTTCGCCATCTTTCTTGAACCCAATGCAGTCGCTGATTGCAGTGCGCCCCATGGCGGTCGCGAGTTTCGGAACGAAATCACGTACCTGATAGGTATGTGGCATCAGCACGAGCTTCGGTTGTTTTTGCTCGATGAACTGCTTCAGCCCAGCGGCAAAGGCATCGGGAGTGTAGGGTTCCAGCCTGGGCGATTCGACCGCGTAGACCTTGGCGACTTTTTTAGCGGCAACCTCGGAGGTAATCGCCGAGACGCCGCTGCCCAGAACCGCAGCTTCGAGGCTCCAGCCGGTTTCAGATGCTAAAGCTTGCCCCGCAGTCAGGGTTTCCCAAGAAACGCGATTGAGTTTTCCCTCTCTTTGCTCAACAACTACTAATATTGTGTCAGCCATAAATTCGATCAGACCTAAACTGCCGGAGTTCCCGGGCCACCGGGTCCCCGGCTCAAACTCCCGCGCTTGCTGGCGCCGACCGCGATGAGAGCAATAGCAACGATACCGTCACCCATCACCATCCATACCCACAGATTGGAGCCGCCCTTTACGCCAACATAAACAAATGCGAGCAGCAGAAGGTCCATCCCCAGCATGATCTTGCCGATTGTCATCAGCATCATGCCCGTTCGCTGGCCTTTATTTATGCCAACCTCTTCTTGCCGGATTAGCTTTTTGCCTTCCATGATTCTCCCTTATCGCAACTCTACAGAACCCGCATCTCGTTTCGCAGCTTGTCGGTAAGTTTTTTCGCAATCTCCGCCGGCGACCCTTCGAGGAATTCAGTGTTCTTGGTTTTCTCTGGGATATACAGTCGTTCAATCTTCTGCATATTCTCGCCGATGGCAGACTTCACATCCGCGAGCGAAACTTTGCGCAGCGGTTTGTTTTTTGCCTGTTTGATGCCGATCAGAGTTGCATAGCGGAGCTTATTGATTCCTGACTGAATGGTAAGAAGCACAGGCAGCGGCATATCTACAAATTGGAAGTATCCTGCTTCAAGTTCGCGTTTGACGCGGATGCCACCCTCATTCTTCTCGATCTGCATAATGATGGTAGCGTGCGGCCAACCCAGCAACTCAGCGAGTACGACACCGGTCTGCGCGTATCCATAATCGTCCGACTGTAATCCTGTAAAGATAAGATCGAATTGCTCTTCCTTTATCGCTGCTGCAAAAGCGCGCGCCGTATTGAAAGCATCGAGTCCTACAAATCCATTGTCTTCGAGATGAATCGCCCGGTCTGCGCCTTTCGCCAGAGCTTCACGCAAAACTTGTTGCGAACGCGCAGGGCCCGCAGTGATCACGACCACTTCCCCGCCATGTTTTTCTTTTTGGCGGAGAGCTTCTTCCAGGGCGTAAGCGTCGGGTTCGTTTACTTCGTAGGACACGTCTTCGCGAATCCATTTGCTGGACTCGTTCAATTTCAGCGGCGCATCTTTTTGTGGCACCTGCTTGATGCAGACCAGAATCTTCAAAACAAACTCCTTAACTCCGCTCAGGCAAACTGGTAAGTATAAATGAAGATTCGACGCTTAGAGGAAGGTTTGAAGTGCTAGGCCTCAGCAGCTTAGTCAGTAAAGACAACCGATTGCAGTCCGGAAATCTCGAAACGCTTGCGACAGCGCATATTTTTGCAGGCCAGCATGTCATCCTTGCGCAGCATGTAAGAACGTGCCTTCGCGAAGCGGGCACGATCACGCTCGTCGGCGCGGCCTGAAAGTTGGCGCTTTTTATTGCGCACGATCCACGTGACTTCGTACTCCGCGGGCTGATGGCAATGCGGACAATTCAAGGTTGCTAACTTCTTTTCTGGCCGTTCGTCAAAAAACTCGCGCTCTTCCATTGGGACTCTTTGGCAGATAAAGATAGTTAATTGCTCTCCGCAATTATCGCATTTTTATGGGCAGTGATCCATGACATCATGGGGGAAATGGCGAAAAAACGGAAGAAGAAATCCTTCAGTGTGGTACAGGCTGTGAAGGAAATGGCGCGCGAACGCATCGGAGCGCCTCCGGTATCGCGGGTAGTCCCAGATCGCAAGCGCAAGAGCAAAGCACAGCCAAAGAACCCGCCGAAGTTACAGGACTTGCTGGACGATTTGTGAGTTCGGTTCAAACTCACGGCCCCGAAGGGCACGTGACCGTGGTAGTCATTGAACCTGTCACGATTGCGCCGTTTGAAGGCAAATTCCCGAGACTATTGTTCGTCGTAACCGTTGCCGAGATCAATGTGTCTCCGCACGCGATCCCTGCCACCGAGACCACGCCTGTCGCATTGACTGTAGCAATGTCAGGTGTGTTCGAGGTCCAAGTGACCAGATTGGT
>JBEEGK010000454.1:0-23055 GCA_041166845.1 Acidobacteriaceae bacterium | reverse complement strand
CAGTTTCTCGATCATGCTGCACTAGTAAGTGACGCCGATGCTTACGACGCTGGTTCGCAAATTACCCTGATGACCCTGCACGCAGCGAAAGGGCTGGAATTCCCGCTGGTATTTCTAGGAGGCCTGGAAGAAGGCCTGTTCCCCCACTCTCGCACGTTTCTGCAGCCCGACGACATCGAGGAAGAGCGGCGGCTCTGTTATGTGGGGATGACGCGCGCGATGGACACGCTCATCCTCACGCATGCAGTCTATCGCCGCCGCTACGGGACCGATCTGCCGGAAGCGAGTGTGCCTTCCCGCTTCCTGGAGGAAGTGCCGCATGAGTTGATTGAAGACCTGGGCTCAGTAAAAAGAAATACGAGAGCGCCCGGAGCGCCATCCTATGATCAAGATCAAAGTTCCACCCATTACGTCTACGAGGATGAAGATCAGAGCGCGACCTGGAAGCAGCCGCGGGCGACAAAGCAACGAACGGCCACATACACGGGGAAAGCCTACAACTCGATAGATAACATCGCAGAGTTTTTCGCCTCTCGTGGAAAGAAATTTAGCGTCCCCAGACTGCCGATCGAAGAGCCCAAAGGGCGGCAGGGATTTCGTCCCGGACAGAAAGTAAAACATCCGAAATATGGTGAAGGCACCGTCTATCAGCGCGAAGGAGACGGTGAAGAGGCCAAGATTACGGTACAATTTCCTCGCTTCGGTTTGAAGAAGCTGGTGGAGAAGTATGCGCAGCTGGAGCGTGGTTGATTCAGTGTTCTATTTTGAGCTTTAGTTGATACGAGAGGATTAATGGCGAATACCAAAAGTTTAAGTAAGGAAGAACGCAAGAAAACCAAGCGCACGGCGCGCAAGAAAAGCAAAACCGAGAAACCATTGAAGAAACGTGAATACGCACGTGGTTCGGCAAAGCGCAAAGTTAAAAAGCTCGTACGCGGAGCAGCTAAGCGGTAAGTGCGATGTGAGCGCTGGCGCCCGTTTTGGAGTTCTTCCATAGCTCATCACATTGGAAGAAACGCTCGAATCGGGCGCCGGCCGCCACGCGCGATCAGCATCGAAACCCAGGAGACGGGGCCCTTTGCCAGAGACACCGACGACCAGCAGCGAAAGCAACGCGACCATCCGAACCTCGGACAATCAGTTGTTTTGTTGCAAGTCCATTGACAAGCTGATCACCGATTCTGAGCATCCTGAGCGAAAGCTGAAAAAAACGCTCGGCCCGATTTCACTGACGGCACTAGGTATAGGCGCGGTGATTGGCTCGGGGATATTTACCGTCGTCGGGACCGCCATCGCGGGCCAGAAGTTCGATACCTCATCCATCCTAAACGCACCTCTCCTTGATTTTCTGATCAGACACACGGCGACTGTCGGGCGTCCGGGAGCGGGTCCGGCCTTAGCGCTGTCTCTCGTTCTGGTAGCCATCGTTTGCGCATTTACCGGACTGTGCTACGCCGAACTGGCTTCGATGATTCCGATCGCCGGCAGTGCTTATACCTACACCTACGCGACCATGGGAGAACTCATCGCGTGGATCATCGGATGGGACCTGATTCTCGAATACGCCGTTAGCAACATGGCGGTGAGCGTGGGATTCGCGGCCCATTTGGTTGGTATGTTCGACTGGTTCGGATTTCACCCTGCGCTGCGCTGGATTTCTCCAGCGTATCTACCCGCAGGTCTCAGCGACTTGAAGGGCAACGTACTCTACGCCCCCGGCTTCCATATCGGTTTTAATTTCCCCGCATTTCTCATCGTCATGATTCTGACTGTGATTCTTGTGCGCGGCATTCGCGAATCGGCGAAAGCCAACAACATCATGGTCATCCTGAAAATCTCGGCGATTCTCGCGTTTGTGATTGCTGGCGCACATTACGTCCATCCGGGAAACTGGCATCCTTTCGCGCCTCAAGGATGGTCGGGCATTCTGACCGGCGGCTCGATTATTTTCTTTACTTATATAGGCTTCGATTCGGTTTCGACGGCGGCCGAAGAGGCCCGCAATCCTCAGCGCGATCTTCCCATCGGAATCATTGCCACGCTGGCTGTATGCACAGTGCTTTATATTGCCGTCGCAATCGTACTGACCGGCATCGTTCCCTGGCAATCGCTGCTGGACGACGCGGCTCCGGTAGCCAACAGTCTCAAGAGACTAGTCTCGAACACAGGCTCACCGCTGCTGCATTGGGTACAACTCGGCGTTTTATTCGGCGCGATGATGGGGATGATTTCTTCCTTACTGGTCTTTCAGCTAGGCCAGGCGCGGGTCTGGTTTTCAATGTCGCGCGACCGCCTGTTGCCAGGATTATTCGGGCGCGTCCACCCTAAGTTCCGGACGCCTTCCACTGCCACGTGGATCGCAGGATTTGTCGTGGGAGTTCCTGCGGGCATTCTGGATATTGGCACTCTCGCCGACCTCTCGAATATTGGAACGCTGTTTGCGTTCGTCCTAGTCTCTATTGGAGTGATTATTCTGCGTTATCGCGATCCGGGCCGTCACCGCGGCTTTCGAGCTCCCGGCGGAATCGCCGCTCCCATCTTAAGTGTGGTGTTTTGCGTGCTCCTGATGTCGGGATTGCCGATTCTTACTTGGCTCCGGTTTTTTGCATGGCTCGCTATTGGGCTGGCAATTTATGTTCTCTATAGCCGCCATCGCAGCGAGTTTGCTACGAAATAACGGTCTGCACATCGTTGTTCGTCACCTTCCGATTCGCAAATCTGCGTCCTAAAACCTACAATCTAAGTGGATGTCCCTGAAGTCCCAATGGCCGCCGAGCGCTTTCATTCGCGAATTGCCGAAGGCGGAGCTGCACCTTCACCTCGAAGGCTCCATTGATCCTGCGACTCTGCTGGAATTGCAGAGCGCCCACGGTAAGTCCGGCACGCTGGAGGACGTCGAGCGCCTCTATCGCTACGAGGACTTCAACGGATTTCTCATGGCCTTCAAGGCCGTCACCGAAAATTTGCAGACGGCCGATGATTACGAGCTGATCACGTATCGTCTGATCGAAAAGCTAAGAGACGAGAACGCGCTTCATGCCGAGATCTATGTTTCCGTCGGAGTATGCCTGCGCCGCAAGCAAGACTTCGCCGCGATTTTCGAGGGGCTTGAGCGCGGGCGCCAACGTGGTGAGCGAGATTTTAAGGTTTCCGTGCTTTGGATATTCGATGCAGTTCGACAGTTTGGAACTGAGGCCGCAAAAACTGTTTTCGAGCTGGCAGTAGAGCTTCGCGACCGCCACGTCGTTGGCGTGGGGATCGGTGGCGACGAACAGAAGGCACCCGCAGAACTCTTTCGCGATATCTACGCTTACGCGACTGAAAACGGGCTACGCCTCACCGCCCACGCTGGGGAAAACGCGGGACCAGAATCAATCTGGGGTGCACTGAATCTAAGAGCGGAACGCATTGGACACGGACTGACGGCCGCACAGGATCCCGAGCTGGTAGAGGAATTGGCCACTCGTCAGATTCCTGTGGAGATTTGCGTGAGCAGCAACCTGCTGACGGGATGCTGCCAGAGTCTGGCCGCGCATCCGGTGCGGGAGTATTTTAACGACGGTCTGATGCTAACGATCAATACCGACGATCCTGCGATGTTCAATACTTCGCTGAATCGCGAATATCAGCTTGCCCAAAACGCATTCGGATTTACCGACGAGCATCTGCGAGAACTGGCGCGAAATTCATTTGAAGCTTCGTTTTTGCCAGCCGAAAAAAAGATTGCTTTTCTCGATTTGCTGGACGCGGCTGCGCTTCGCTGAACTTGCCGGCCAGAGCCAGTAGATCGCCGCTCCCGACATTCTCCATTCGGCCCCTGAATGTTGCCGAATGCTGTTCAGAATGATGCACTTAGCTCCTGCATGTGCTTAAATAAAACTACGCAATCATGTCTTCCAGCCCTACAACATTCCGTCGCCGGATGAAAAGTATCGGCCGCGACCTGCGCGGCGCCGGCAAGATTGCGCGTGCGCTCGTTTCGACGGACCATCCCCTGCTAGCGCATATCATCCCCATGCGGCGCTGCAATCTTGCCTGCGAATATTGCAACGAGTACGACGATTTTTCGAAGCCAGTGCCGCTCGAAACCATGTATGAGCGCCTCGACCAGTTGGCGGCGTTGGGCACATCAGTCGTCACGATAAGCGGCGGAGAGCCGCTGCTGCATCCTGAACTCGACGACATCATCCAGCGCATCCGCAAAAACGGCATGGTCGCGGGAATGATCACCAATGGCTATCTGCTGGTCGCCGACCGCATTCAGCGCCTGAATCGGGCCGGTCTGGAATGGTTGCAAATCTCGATTGATAACGTTACGCCGGACGAGGTTTCCAAAAAGAGCCTCAAGGTCCTCGATAAGAAGCTGCAACTACTGGCGGAGCATGCCGACTTTCACGTAAACATCAATTCTGTCGTGGGAAGCGGAGTGAAGAATCCCCAGGACGCTCTCACCATTGGCAAGCGTGCGTTGGAACTGGGATTCAGTTCGACCATCGGAATCATCCACGATGGCGAGGGACAAGTGCAACCACTGAACGATGAGGAACGGCGTGTCTACCATGAAATGAAGTCCATGGAGAAGCGCAGTTTCACCCGCATCAATTCTTTTCAGGACAACATTGCCCAGGGACTTCCAAATCAGTGGCGCTGCCGCGCGGGTGCGCGATATCTATATATCTGCGAGAACGGATTGGTTCATTACTGCTCGCAGCAGCGTGGATACCCCGCGATTCCCCTGGAGAAGTACACGGTGGAAGACATCCGTCGCGAGTATCTAACGGAGAAATCCTGCGCTCCGCAATGCACGGTTTCCTGCGTGCACCAGGTTTCGGTGGTTGATAACTGGCGCGCGCCTCAACATCCTGCCCCGCCGATGCTGCCTGCAGAAGTCCACGCGAGCGAACTCGTTCAGATCAAGTAGCCTGGAGCTATTCCCATAGACAAATCGTCATCTCGAGCGGAGCAAAGCGATTGGCTTTGCGCAGTCGAGAGACCTGCTGGTGTGGACGTTCTCGACAAAAGGGAATTCACGCCAGATCAGGTCCCTCCACTCGCCACTTGCTTCAAGAAGCAAGTGGGTCGGTCGGGATGACAATCGGAACTCTATTTCTGTTTTTCGGCGGTAGGTGGCAGCAGTCCACTCAGACGCAAATAGAACGACTGCGCTCCGTAATGGTCCGCCCAGCTTCCTGTCAGGACGATCAACGCCCAGGCCTTCGACTTCTCGCTGCCATCGAAACTCTTAACATGCTCGTTCAACTTTGAATCGTCCACTTTAGCCAGCGCGGTTTCACAGAAATCGAAGGAAGCTTTGAGCGCGCCGACCAACTTGTCCTTGGGCGCATCATCTTTCAACTCTTCGCCCTTCGGCGCGGGAACGCTGCCTGCCTGCGAGCAGAGAAAGTTGTTGGCATCGGTGATGTGAAGTATTAAGCGACCGAAACTCATCTGCTGCGGCGTCGGTTTGAATCCATATTTCTCTGCCGGCATTTCCTGCGCGGCGGCGACGATGTTTTTCTGCTGGCGCTGCTGCATGTTTCTGACAACCGTGGTAACCGGATCTTTATCCTGAGCGCCGGCAATTCCGCAGAGCAATAGCGAAAAGAGGGTTGTAAGGCTAAGCGAGCGAGTCATCGTGGTCTCCTTCAACATTTGTCATGGATTTTGCGAGCCCCAGCATAACCCGAGCGCTGTTTTGAGAAAAGGTAATAAACAATTCTGAACGCTTATGGCGCCTATGCGGAAATTTCCGGCGTCGCAGCCAGCAAAGTCCGGGTATAAGGATGGCTGGGACGTAACGTGATCTCTTCTGTCTTGCCCACCTCCACGACTTTGCCCCTGCTCATCACGGCAATTCGGGTAGCCAGGTAGCGCACGACAGGCATGGAATGAGAAATAAAAAGATAAGTGAGTCCAAACTCGCGTTGCAGCGACGCCAACAGATTCACAATCTGCGCCCCCACGCTCACGTCGAGCGCGGACACGGGCTCGTCAGCGACGATAAACTTCGGCCGCAAGGCAAGAGCCCGTGCGATCACGATACGCTGGCGTTGGCCTCCGCTGAACTCGTGGGGAAAACGCCGCATTGCAGATCCATCGAGCCCAACGGCGCGCAGAAGTTCTGATACCCGGGATCGACGCGCTGCGGAACTCAGTTTGCCTTCGTGGATCGCCAGCGGTTCTCCTATGGCATCCTCGACGCGAAATCGTGGATCGAGCGATCCAAAGGGATCCTGAAAGATAATCTGCATATCGCGCCGTAGCTCTCTCATCTCGGGGAGGCTAACCGACAGAAGATCGCGTCCCTCGAACCGAATGCTCCCCGAAGTGGGCTCAATCAGCCTCAGCACCATGCGTCCAAGTGTGCTTTTCCCCGATCCAGACTCTCCCACCAATCCCAGCGTCTCGCCGGCATGAATATCCAGCGAGACATCGTCCACGGCGCGGACCTCGCCTTTCGCTCCGCCCCCGAAAATGGATTCGCCGAGCGGAAAAGTTTTCGTTAAATTGCGAACTTCAAGAAGCGCCATTGGCCTGAACCGACTTCAAAGTACGAACACTCACTGTAACGCAATCAGCGGAACCGCCAGCAAAGCCGCGCATAATCCCAACAACTTCCAACGCGTGAATTGTTCTTTGAGGATAAAATGCGCCAGCAGCACCGTGATGGTCGGATACAGCGAAGTCAACACCACCGCTGTATCCAGCCGCCCTGTTTGGCTGGCCCGGACGTACAGCATGCTTCCCGTGACATCCAGGCATCCTGCCAAAGCACCTAGCCCAAGTCCTCTAAGAGGAAGCCTGTTGAAATTGCGACTTAAAAGAACGATAGTGACCGTTACCACCAACGATGCTGAGCGGGACAATGCAGCCAACCACGAAGCAGATCCTTGGCCCGCTTCTCTCATGCACAAAAAGAATCCCGCGAAGCCGACTCCGGCCAGCACGGCCAATCCCAATCCTTTGGGACGACTGTTGTCTCCCTCGGTGCGACAGAGCAGCCAGATACCAACGCCGGCAAGAATAAATCCGGCCATGGCGATTGCACGGGGCAAGCCTTCGGTAACCATCGCGAATATCGTGGGAATCGCAGCCCCAAGCACGGCAGCGACGGCGGCTGTCACCCCCATATTTCCGGAAGAGAGGGCGCGATAAAAGATGGCCAGCGCCACTCCGCCACATAAACCTGCCGTCAAAGCCCACCGTGCGCCGTAAGCGGAGGGAAAGACCGCATGGCTCGAGAGTGAGATCGTCAACATCAACAACAAACCACTGACGTGACCCAGCATAGCGATCAGGAACGCATTGGCGCGCTGTGCGGCATAGCCACCAATGAAGTCGCTGAAGCCCCATGAGAAAACAGCACCCAGGCTGAAGGCGACAGGCAGAAGTTGGGAATCCGAATGCATTGGGCTTTCGAGAGTAGCATGGAGGTCGTTTGTCATTCTGAGCGCAGCGAAGAACCTTTGTATCTGGGCGATTCTAGTCGACGCGGAACAGCAGGTCCCTCGACTTCGCTCGGGATGACAATACTGAAACCTACAACAAACGTTTGTCGTTCTGAGCGTAGCGAAGAACCCATGCATTTGGCCGTCCTGAGGAAATGCAGAGGTCCTTTAGCATGGTAGAATTTTGTTAATCAGTCCCTTGCGTACCCAGGATTAACGAGACCCAATTTTGATAGAACTGGCGCCCTCCATACTTTCGGCGGATTTCGCGCGTCTTGCGGACCAGGTGCGAGAGGCGGAAGAGGGCGGTGCGACGCTCATACATGTGGATGTGATGGACGGGCATTTTGTCCCAAATCTCACCGTTGGTCCGCCTCTGGTCAAGTCCCTGCGCAAAGCGACTAAGTTGCCTCTGGATTGTCACTTGATGATCGAAAATCCGGACCAGTTCATTCCCGAATTCGCGGACGCCGGGGCTGACTGGATTTCAGTGCATCAGGAGGCATGCCGCCATCTCAACCGAACGCTTCACCTGATCAAGAGTCACGATCTTCTGGCGGGCGTGGTCATCAACCCCGCGACAGCGGTGCAAACGTTGAGCGAGGTGCTGGATATCGTTGATTACGTTCTTGTGATGTCGGTGAACCCGGGTTTTGGAGGCCAGAGATTCATTCCCGGAGCGGTGCATAAGATCCGCCATTTGGCGGAGATTCGCAGCCAGCGAAACCTGAATTTCCGGATCGAAGTGGACGGTGGAATCGCCTTAGAGACCGTGGCCCAAGTGGTGCGGGCGGGCGTAGAAATTCTGGTGGCGGGCAACGCGGTGTTCGGTCAAGGCGATCCAACTACTAACGCCAAAAAGTTATTGAAAACGGCCTTGGAGGCCACACTGCAGAAGGTGTAGCTTCTGTCAAAATTGGCCTTCTTCCCGCGACCGGCCAGTCGCGTCTGTCACACGAAGATCGGCTGGGAATTTTTCTGAGGTAGCCATGTTAGGTCGTATTCCGATGCTCGTCCTGGTGGGTGTACTTGCTGTTACCACCGCGTGCAGCAACAAGAAGGTAAGTAATCCGCTGGCGAATGTTGACTCCAAGCAGCCAGACAAAGTGCTGTTTGATCGTGCTATGGACGCTCTCAAGCACAATCGCTTCGACGTCGCTCGCATTACCCTGCAAACGCTAATTAATACTTATCCGGACTCCGAATACATTGCCCGCGCCAAGTTAGCGGTGGCTGATTCCTGGTATGCCGAGGGCGGGTCCACGAATCTCACACAGGCAGAAGTTGAATACAAAGACTTCATCACGTTCTTTCCGAACATGCCTGAGGCGGCCGAGGCGCAGCTCAAAATCGCCAACATTCACTATCGTGAAATGGAAAAGCCCGATCGCGATTACACCCACGCCATGCGGGCCGAGGAAGAATACCGCGAGCTCATCATGCAGTGGCCCGATAGCAAGTTGGTTCCCGAAGCTAAAAAGCATTTGCTGGAAGTGCAGGAGGTGATTGCAGAGCGTCAGTTCCGCGTGGGACGTTTTTATTTCTACCGGCAGTCTTATCCGGCGGCGATCGCGCGCCTCAAAACATTGGCCGACCAGTATCCGCTTTACAGTCAGGCCGACGAGTCTTTGTTTCTTTTAGGGCAGGCCTACGAAGGCGAAATTGCCATGTTGCGCGCTCGCCCCATGAACGAAGTGCAAAAAGCACGGATGATCCAAGAATTCGTGAACGCTGCAACGCAGGCGTATTCGCGAATCCTCACCCGCTATCCAGTGATGGACCGAGCTGACGATGCGAAACTCAGGCTGCAGGAGCTTCATCAGAAGGTCCCGCGCGCTACCAAGGCTGCCATCGCCCAAAATAAAGCGGAAGAAAACAGCCGCCGTCAGGCGGGAACCGTATCCAAGGTGATGAAGACGTTCAATAAGCATCCTGATACCGCGCAGGCCGCAACAGTTGGCGAACCCACGTTGGTGGATCCCAAGGCAGTCAGTGCGACCGAGGTGGTGCAAGAGGCGAATAAGGCTGCGATGGGGATTTCGTCAGGCGGTAAAGAGTCCGCCTCCGTGGAGACGGTAAAAAGTGGAACGCCTCCGTCGACGCAACCCGCGCCCCGTTCCGACTCCCCACTCGATAGCGGACCGACCGTGAACAACGTCCCCGTGGATAACGCGGCCGCAAATTCCAGCGCGAACACTGCCGCTCCCGATCCGGCAGCCGGATCCACAAATGCCCAACCCGATCCCAACGAATTGAAACCCAACGTCACACCGGACGCGAACGAGCTTAAGCCAAACGTCGCGAGCGATGCGGGCCAGGCCGCGCCCCCTCCTGCGCAGGTCAACGAAGTACAGCAAGGCTCGGCGACGCCGGATGCCGCCGGCAACTCCACGGCAGGCGACAAGTCGGATGCCAACAAAACCGACGAGGAAGGCGACGATTCGACTGTGTCCTCAAGCAAACATAAGAAAAAGAAGGGAATTCACAAAATCGTTCCTTTCTAGTGTCCAAAACCTATCAGGTCGAGAGAATCCCAGGCTTTCGGTGCCGAAACTCCGTGAGTCGAAATCCCTACTTGAGTAATATCAGCGCATTACCCAATGGGTACTGTCCACTCGTAACCCCTTAACGTCGTATATTCATTGACTTAGCTCCCTCCACGATTTAAGTTCGCGCTATCCCCGAGTGATAGAGGACCGACTTTGGCGCGGAAAATACTGCTCGCTGACGACAGTGTGACGGCTCAAAACATGGGCCGGAGAATCCTTGGGGATGCCGGTTACGAAGTTATTACCGTCAACAACGGCTCAGCGGCCCTAAAGAAGATCGCAGAGTTCAAGCCCGATGTTGTCATCCTAGACGTTTACATGCCCGGATACGGCGGGCTGGAAGTGTGCGTGAGAATTAAAGAGTCTCCGGCAACCGCCTCCATTCCGGTGCTTATCACGGTCGGCAAAATGGAGCCTTTCAAAGCCGAAGAAGCCCGCAAGGTCAAAGCGGACGCTCACATGGTCAAGCCGTTTGAGACCAACGAACTGCTGGCGGCGATTGCCAGACTTGAAGACAAAATTATTCCTGCTCCTGACGTGGCGAAGGCCCGTTCGAGCAAGCCCGCAGCAGAGAAAAAACCCAGTTCTAGCAAGTCGCGTTTCTCTGACGATGATACTGAGGAGACCTCTGCGGTCTCGAAGGCAGACATTTCCAAAAAAAGAAGCAGATCTAAGTCTTCTGATGAACGGAACAGCGGACCGAACGACCCTGACATTCGGGACAGCGAGTTTCAAAACACGGGCTTCCGCAACATTGAGCGCGCGGAAACGAAACGCAATGCGCCGGTGGAAAATTCATTTAGCGAAAATCAGGACTCTGAGGGTCGGAAGTCGTTCGAAGTTCCTCCGCCAGATGAATTTGCGGCGGGCGAGTTTCCGCCAGTTGATACTCAATTATCGGCTGCGACCGAGGTCGAAACGCAGACCACCATGCAGATCGCTTCAGAGTCTGCCGTGGAATCAACTCCGAGCCTAGCAAGTGAAACATCAGAATCAATAGCTCCCTCTCGAGAAAATGATGACGTTGCCGCGACCTTCGCTTCCGCGGATACGCAGCGCGATGACAGCAACGAAAAATCAGTGTTTGAATCCAAGCGCACTTATCGCGAAAACGAAGTCGTCGCCGCTCTGGCCTCGCTCGTACCGATGGCATCGGACGCTGACAAGTTTCCTGAAATGTCAGAGCAACACGCTACCCAGCCGCCTGTGGCGAAAATAACCGGTCCGCGCTGGGTCGCTGAATCCGTCCCGCTGTCGCAAGACGAAGCCGCAACGATGTTGGCGAACGAGATGGAAAAGGCTTATGCCGCCTCCGCCGCCGTGGAAGGCGACCAAAATAGAATCGCAGAAGAAGCTGCATTTGCCGAAAAGGCATCCACGACAGCCGCGGCAGAAATGCCCGCACCGCCAGAACCGCAAGCCGAAATTCCCGCGGAGCCCGAGCTCAGTGCCGCAGAGAATGTCTCGGAAGCAAGCGAAGTCGTCTCCGCGATCGCAAAGGCCGCCGAGGTTGATACCGAAACTACCAATGAGTCTCAGGAAAAACACGAAGACGCGTTTGCGGCTGCGGCCTCAGCAGGGGCTGGCACGGAGCTGCGAAGCGAAGCCGTGAGTCAAAGTGCCGAGGAAAAAACTGACGAAGATCAAAACGCGCAACGGATGTCATCAGCGTGGGCCAACTGGAAGCAGATTCGCGAATCCATTGTGGGGCAGAATTTGCCGTCAAATGTTGCAACACCGGCACCGATAATTGAAGAAAACCGCGAGTCCGAAACTACATTGTTTGGGTCATCCGGATTCAAAGACATTCGTCGCGAGGTCCGTGCCTCCGCTCCGATAGATGAACAGGAACCATCCGCTCCTGAACCCTCAGAAAAAGCTTCCGAAAACCAAACCTCGGAAATCTCCAGCATCGTTGACACCATGCTCGCCGAACTAAAGCCCAAGCTAATGGAAGAGATTGCCCGAAAAATGGGCAAGGATTCTAAGAAAGAATAACCTCCACCGACTTTAAAATCTTTTTCGACACGGGTGCCACTCCTGTCGATTTAGAAGGGTGGAAAAATCCCGACACTATTTCAGACAGCGTCTTTCGTGTAGCGAATCCACGCTTCAGCGACGATGTAAGTCGCGGTGAAGCCGATCCAGAATGCGATGCCGAAGAAGTCTCTCAAAGCCAGTCCCGTCAGACGGCTAGTGGCGAAGAATATTGCCATCACCGGTCGCACGGTCGCGACGCCAAGCGCGACAGACATGGCGCGGATCACCCATTCTCGATGTAACTCAACTTGACCGCGCCGTATATACAGCAGGGCTTTGGTGAGAGCTAGTAGAAAAATTCCGTCGAAGCACAAGATTGCCGCGACTTCGGTTGCGCCTCCAACCGGGTGCCGAATCAGAGCTAAAGCTGAGACTCCAATAAGCAGGCCCAGAGCCATAATCGTGCGGCCCATCCAGCGGTGTATTTGTATGTGGCGGCTGCGGAATGAACGTGAGAATTGGAAAGGTACTAGGACTACGAGCAGTAGTGCGGGAACTACGTGCGCCAGTGTGAGGGCAGGTTTCTTTGCAAATGCTTCGTCTAAACTCGCGATCTGCGGAGGACTGCTGCGTGGGGGAAACGCGAGTGCGGTAATTCGGCGAGTGGCTGCACCGGCTGCAATGACACAGAGCAGAATAAGGCCGATCCACAGAGCGCGTCGCAAGCGAAGATGTCCCTTTGCCGAAACCTGAACCGTCATTTTTAATCCGTTGTTCCAAGACGGTAGAGTTGATTCTTACGAATCAGGCGGACGCGCGAAGAGCGTCGGCTTGTTGGTGGGACGTAGCCGGCACCATTTCCCGCCCAATTGATTCGGAGCTGTGAATCTCGAAGATGGAGTTCAGTTTCGTTACTTTCAAGACTTTCAGCACCGTCTCACTAGGATTCATGAGCTTGAGATAAATGCCGGCAGCCTGCAACGAGACCAACGCCCCTATTCCAGCGGCGTCAATGCTTTCGACTGCTGAAAGATCGAGAAAAACATTCCGTCCCTGCTGCTGGGCCGCCGAACACAGAAGGCTTGTCTCATGACCACGCACAATTTTTCCTGCACAATGGAGAAGCACGGCTTCCCCCAAATTCTCAACCGATATTGTCAACATTTCTACGTCTCCTGTTTTTCGTATTAGGCAGCTAGAGCGGCCGGTTTTACTGACAGGTTCTTCCTCAGGCTTTTGGTTCTGCGGCTGAACGTCCGAACGGACCGCAGCGTCCGCGCATGGCCTGACGAAATTTGTCTCTCTCTTCCGGTGTCATCTTCTCCCACCGTTCGGACATGCGATGACGCCAATGCACAGGTCCGCCTCGCCGACCCCTGAACCCACCAAAGAGAATCTTGCAGAGGACCAGAAGACCCACACCTTGCCAGAAATTGATTACGTGCCAACCAAAAAGAGCCGGCATGAGCCAGTTCCAGAGACTCATCACAACAAAGCCAAATACCGTGACGAACAACACGGCAAATAAGAAAAATTTCAGTGCTCTTAACATTCGATACTTTTTCATCTCTCTCGTCCTCATGCTTTCGTGAAATCGTCGTAGATCGCTTGCAGGCGCTGGCGAAGATAAAGCACTGCGTAGCGTTTGCGCGACAGCAGCGTATTCATGCTGACGCCGGTCTGCGCAGCCATCTCTTTAAAGCTTTGTCCCATCAGTTCATGTGCGATAAATGCTTCGCGCTGTTCCGCCGGCAGTTCGTCCAGCGCAGCCTCGACTTCGTCCAACATCACCCCTCTTGCAAAGGCAGAGTCTGGACCAGCATCCGGCGATGGAAGCAGGTCTTCCCAATGAAGGTCCGCGTCGGCGGCGTCTAAATCGGCCGGAAGAATCCCAGGAGTTTCCCGTTTCCTGCTTCGAAAGAGGTCCGTGATGCGATTGCGAGTTACACGAAAAAGCCAGGCGGTGACCTGCTCCACCGGCTTCATCAGCCGGTAAGCTTCGATCAGTTCGGAGAAGACGTCCTGCAGGATGTCTTCGGCGTCGCCCCGGTCCGCTACCCGTTTGCGGATGAAATTCCGCAGCCGTGGCCGTTCCCGCTCGATCGCATCGGAGATCTGCTGGTCCTGGTCAGCCATCATCCACTGTTTGCTTAGCGCCTCGTCCATCTACATGTGTAGACGAATGAGCGAGCCGAATATTGTAAGAAACCCGAAATTATCCGGGATTGACCGAAATGCTACTAGCTGCTCGAGTTTGGGAACACTTTTCCTGAGCTTTCCAACAAACGTTGTGGACAACCTTACGCTTCGGAGCAAGAATGGTTTGAGCCGCATCTAGGAGGACACACTAATGATGGTTGTTCGATCCGTTCGTTCATCCTTGCTCGCACTGCTAATTCTGATCTTCTCAACGGCGTCTTTCGCTCAGATCGCCATCTCGGTTTCATTTGCGCCGCCCGCCTTGCCGGTTTATGAACAGCCCCTTTGTCCAGCAGAGGGTTATATCTGGACACCAGGCTACTGGGCTTACGACTCCGATTATGAGGACTATTACTGGGTTCCTGGCACATGGGTGGAAGCTCCCGAGGTTGGATATCTTTGGACGCCCGGTTATTGGGCATGGCGTGACAACGGATACGCCTTTAATGAGGGTTACTGGGGTCCGCGCGTGGGATTCTATGGTGGTATCTCTTATGGCTACGGTTATTTCGGCGAAGGCTATGAAGGCGGACGGTGGGAGAACGGGCGCTTTTTCTACAACCGTTCAGTAAACAATATCAATCTCACAAACATTCGAAATGTTTACAACACGACGGTTGTCAACAACTACAACTCAGGGAATCGGGTAAGCTATAACGGCGGCAACGGCGGAATCAATGCTCGACCGCGGCCTGAAGATCAGATGGCTGCACGTGAGAGACATCTCTCACCACTGCCGGCTCAAAGGGAGCACGTGCAAGCTGCCCGAGGTAACCAGCAGTTGCGCGCTTCCGTAAATCAAGGCAGACCGCCCGTGGCAGCAACTCCGCGCCCAGGGGCATTTAATGACCGCGGTGTCGTGCAAGCTCGGGAGGCAGGAGCGCCTTATCGTCCCCCAGCCGGACGTGGCCCTGGTCAGTCGCGTGCGAACAACCCGGGTTCGCGGCCAGAGAACAACGTGCCGCGTCCTCCCACAGCAGTCCACCCGAGCGATCTGCCATCGCACCAGCGCTCCGCGCCAGACACCGGGAATCAGAATGTGGATCGGAAATATCAGCAGCAGCAGGAAAAACTCTACACTAAGCAAAACCAGGAACACCAGAAGCTACAACAGAGACAAGATCAGGAGCACCAAAGACTGTCCCAACAAAGGGCGGATGATTCAAGAAGACAGCAGGTGGAGAGCAGGCATCAGCAACAGACACAGCAATTGGAGCAAAAACACGTGCAGCAGCAACAGCGCCTGGACCAAAGACAACCACCACCAAGAAACGAATCCAAGTCTCCACGAGAGAAGCCGTGAAGCCATAGCATTTCTATAAATCGCGACATCAGTAGAACGACGTCCGAAGAAATGAAATGTGGGGCAGCCCCCCACGTTTCCTCGGGGACTCTTGCGCGATTTTCCCGCACTCTAAATGCATTTGGTGCGTGTTTTCACTCATGCGGCTACGAGTAACAAGTGGGGCGAAACCAGAAATTTATTCCTACCGGATGTTCGCCGTCCGTCTACATATCAAGCGTAAGCTGCTGATGCTAAAGCGTTTTTTGTGACCGGGCAGTCTTCGTTTGGGGCAATCAACTTGCGTGTTACCCCGCTGGATTGGTCGAGACGGCGGTATCTCCTCCAGGAGGGAACACATATGGAAAAAGCCGTGGGAGAACATTTACGAGATCTCGAACAAAGGCTCAATCTTCTGAGTGCGAGAATGATGGACGAAGATAATGGAGAGAAACGTAATCGGCTTGAAGCCGAATTACGTGCTGTTGAATCTGCATTAACGCATTATCGCTCGGCCTTGGAAATTGAGAGAAGATTCTCGGAAAGTTAGGCCAATCCACGAGAACCAAGGAGCTCTAAAGTTGATCATCGCGGCGGGACCGTTGCAATGAGCACCGAGGCTGATTAAGCCTCGTCGCAGGAATCAAGGAAGTTTAAGATCGGTCAGATCATCCCGACCGTATTGCGGCGAAGACGATGTTGGGGCGCACTGTAGTTCTCCGGCAGGTTTTCTAAATACTCAATCCGCCGTTGCACGATAGCTCGAACTATAAGAAGAAACGCCAAAATCCCTATCAGCGGGAAGATCTTATCCCAGCGGTATACAAGCCAGACTGATTCGCCTGCGATCTTGGCGCCGGGTCCGTTAGGGTCGTGGAGAATCTGTACGTGAGCGTTTCTTGGATAAGCATGGGTCAACTCGTAGAGTGTCTGCGGAGAACTCGTGCTACGGGTTCGGACGATTCCCAGGCAAGGCATGGGATCTTGTTCGCTCCCATAAATTGTGCCGGTCTTGCATTGATCTGCCGGCACAGCAAATCTCACTTCGTATTCCACCCAATACCTGGTGTGCTTGTCGGTAGTGGTTGATCCCGGGACACCCTTAGAATCTTGCTGACTGACTGAGACGATCTCGCCGTCCGCTACGGGCCAGGCATGACGTGCGCGTAAGTCGGCATACACATCCCAAAGCAAGCTCACGCCTGCAAGCGCGAACACAGCGATGAAGATGCGCACCACACTCCTATAAAACCGCGCGACCCCGCAATTGGGAATTAATTGGGCGAAGAACCCGACTTCCTCTGAGGGCGAAGCTGGCGCAATATTGGAATTGGGCATGGCTTTTCGGATGCGATTGTATTCCCAAACTCCTGGCGGCCCATTCAAGCCTTCTCAAATTATTCAACTGAGGTCTGGGCCACTACCCATGCGGCTGATGCGATCGCCCATGAAATGAAGAATGCCGTCCACGGCAGTCGTGTGCGGGGGGCGGCCAAAATCGCCGGACCCCAAACGAGGAGTGTAAATAGAGGCTTATCATGCCGGCTTCCGCGAAGGCGCCTGTACGCGGGAAAATAGAAAAGAGAACACCGAGGCCGCACGCAATCTGTCCGGCGCCCGTCAAGTAGGCCCACCCGGCACGATAAGGAAGCCATGCTGGTACCAGCTCCGCAGTCTGCGTTACGTACACAATGTGGGAGAGTCCGATCGGCAGTAGCGAAATCGCAAACAGGATCCGCGCAAGATGGATGCCTCTCTCCCCCGTGGCGAATTTCAGCGGCGAGTCCTCTGTCACCCCGCCTAACTTGGCGAACAAAACCCATCCCCCGGTCAGAAGCACGGCAATCTCGCCCGCGCCAAGCCAGACCGCTTCCATTCGCGGCGCCACAACCAGAGCGGGCACCTTCAGGAGAAACCAGACGATAAGGTATGGGAACAGGATACGAACCGACCATGCTGCCGTTGCTCTGAAGAGCAGCCCAACACCGCCGAAGACCATGATCAGGCCTGAGAGATAGGCGAGAAATGTCCGCCACGGAATCCATGAAGGCACAGGCTGCCACACTAACGCGAAATCTCCGTAGACAAAGGCAAGTATGCCGAGCCCAATCATCCCGATTGCAAACAGAGTCAACGCAGGCTGCTGGCTTCGCGTCATCGGAGTCAAAGATTATTTAAAGCGTTCCATTGATGTCAACCAAAGAAGGCCGACCGGCGAATTTCTCACGAAAGACAGACGAATTGTAGGATGGCGGTTACCGTTGTCGTGGCAGTGACGCAGGATTGGCACTCACTCAAGCCAAAACCAGGCTTGTGACTTCTGTTCTGTTGCTACCGTCGCCAAGCACGTTCAATAGCGGCAATATCATCGGTGATTGCGGCGTTTTGAATGCTGTGACTTGGGACGGCGCGCTGTTTGGCTGGTGAGGGAATCGCGCGTCTTTTTAGGAAGCTTGGCCACAACGAGATCGTAGGAATCGCGCACGAGTGCCGCCAGCTCCGAAGAAGAGAGTGCATCCTTCGTTTCAAGCGCCACCCATTGTGCCCGGCCGAGATAAGGCGCCGGAATGATGCCGGCACGCTCGGTTAACTCGTAAAAATTATCGGGAGAGGTTTTGAAAGACAACCATACAGGGGATGGTTCGAGAACCGTGTGAGCAAACATGTTGCCCGCAACTTTAAAGGTCAGGTCGCTGCCCCATATCACGTGTTCCGTAACCGCGGGAAACGAACGGCAAAGATCACGGATCCAGCTGGCGTCCACGACGTGAATCTAAAAGAAAACACCCTTCTCGACAACGGATTATTTACGCTTTTCTGAGGCGCCCGTCGTCCAATCAGAAAACTAACGGTCTTGACAGTCAAACTCTACATATGTTGATATTTAAAGATGGCACGAAAGCCAAATAGCTCTGCTCAGGCGCGCACACTGTTTTCCGTTATGCTGCGACAGCCGCGCACGTGGCAATACGGATATGAGCTCTCCAAGCAAACCAGTCTGAGGTCCGGCACACTTTATCCCCTGCTCATACGTCTGAGCGATCAAGGGCTTCTCGAATCGCAGTGGCAGGAACCTGAATGGCCCGGCAAGCCGCCACGCCATGCATACAAGCTGACTGCGAGTGGACTCACATTTGCACGAACCGTCGCGTCCGCAACCGCATTCCCCACTCTTCGTCGCAAAATCGCGGGGGCAACACCATGAATGTCCGGACACGCCTCTTGAGTCGAGTGGCGTTCGCGCTTATGGCGCATGCAAAAAAGACGATGCCGCCCTGTCGTTCGCTCTGGGCAGATGCCATGGAACGCGAGCTCTATCACACAGAAGGCGGTCTCGAAGCTTTGAGCTGGGCCGCTGGATGCGTGATTGCAACTTACTTCGAACGAGGAGGACACGAAATGAATCAATCATTCGCTACCATCGTCCAAAAGCCGAGCGCATTTGTTCCGCTAGCAATGTCCCTCACCGCCCTTGCTCTGCTAGGCGGCGCCTACATTTTTGGCCTAGCTACAGGACAGGGTGGCCTTGTGCGTGAGCCCGACGAGGGTTCGATTGCACATTTATGGCAGCTTCTCATGGCGGGGCAGCTGCCGGTACTGGCGTTCTTCGTCATCAAGTGGTTGCCGCGAGCTCCGAAGCAGACGCTGTGTGTGATTGCGCTACAGGCTGGAGCGGTGCTGGCGGCAATGGCACCCGTTTATTTCCTCAATCTTTAGAACTCAACTGTTCAAATCCTACTACTCGCATCCCGATTCGAGACTCCAAATGGAATCTCGGGCCGCAACCTGACTCCCATGTGCGGATTCGACCGTTGCCTAGTCAAGCCTTCGTTTGGCTTGAGTGGGGCAGTGCCGAGGATTAGCCTCGGCTCTTTCCTTACAGATTCTTTATGAACTTTTTATACATTTTTTATGTTTCTCCTGTTCGAATTTTGGGGAACAGAATGCTTGCGGGAGAGGCCTGTTTGTATGCTGGCTCGGACATTACTCGTGCTGATTGCGACGAGTAGCGTGACATTTTTGCTTTATTTTGAAGTCATGCTGCTGCGTGAGTCGCGGAGAGCGCCAACGCAGGTACTGACCATGAACTTGATGGAACGAGTTTCCAGCAATAGACCGCGCGTGCTTCATTTCCATAAGCTGGAGGCGAATCCCCAACAGCACAGCGTTGGATTAAAACCTTCTTAGGTGCAGGAACACCTAGTTCGAGAACCTTTCCGTTGGCGCTTCCATGTCCACATCTATAGAAAACCCCAGACGGCCGGCCGTCAGAGTGTTTGTCGCCACTACCGTTCTGCTGAGCTTCATCTCTTTCTGGCGCGCTGCTGCGATTGTCTTATCCGATCTTGCGTCGTCCGCATATTACGCAGGCGGAGATGCGGAAAAGGTCATCGGGAAGAGCGCTCCGTGGTTCATTCTCGCGGTCATGCTGTTCAGCTATGCGGTGCGAGCGCTTTACATCGAGTCCAGCAGCATGTTCGTGCGGGGCGGCGTGTATCGTGTGGTCAAGAAAGCAATGGGCTCGACGCTGGCGAAGTTTTCGGTCTCCGCGCTGCTCTTTGACTACGTCCTGACAGGCCCGATCAGCTCCGTTGTAGCTGGTCAATATCTCTCTGGATTCATCGAGGACATTGCGCGCTACGCTGGACGCCCCTTTCATCATTTTCCTGAGAATGCATTTTCGGCGATTTTTGGCGTACTGGTGACGTTCTACTTCTGGTGGAAGAACACCCAGGGTATTCACGAATCCAGTCAAAAAGCAGTGCAGATCATGACGGTGACCACGGTCATGGTGGTGATCTTAATCATCTGGTGTATTTACACCGTGTTCCACGTTCCCGTTCAGATTCCGCCCAACCCTCTAAAGTGGGGGATTCCCCTGACCAAGGAATCTTTGGGATGGCTGTATGCCTTCAAAGGATTCCGGCTAACTCAGCTGACCTGGTTTATCGCTTTTGTGGGCTTCGGACATTCCGTGCTGGCCATGAGCGGTGAGGAGACACTGGCCCAGGTCAACCGCGAGATCGCTCATCCCAAGCTGGTGAATCTGAAGAAAACCGGGCTCATAATTTTCGTTTACAGCCTGTTTTTCACTTCGCTGGTGTCATTTTTCGCAGTGATGATTATTCCTGACAAGGTGCGCCCCGAGTATTTCGGAAACCTGATTGGTGGAGTCGCCATGTATCTGGCGGGACCCCTGTGGGCGCGACTGGTATTTCACGGTTTCGTGGTGCTGGTTGGGGTCCTCATTCTCTCGGGTGCGCAGAACACCTCGATCGTGGGCGCAAATGGAGTACTCAATCGCGTTGCAGAAGACGGGGTATTGACCGACGCCTTCCAGAAACCCCATCCCCGTTACGGCACCAGCTACCGCATCATCAATCTTGTGGCTGCAATGCAATTATTGACGATTATTCTCACCCGCGGCGATGTGTTCAAGTTGGCGGATTTGTACGCGTTTGGCGTGATCTGGAGTTTCGCCATGATGGCGCTGTCGGTCTTAGTGTTGCGTTACACGGAGCCTTCAAAACGTGAGTGGAAGGTGCCGGGAAACCTGCCTTTGGGCAACGGGAAAGAACTGCCAGTAGGAGTGATTCTGATCGCGATCGTTTTGTTCATCACCGCCCTGGTGAACTTCTTTACCAAATATCAGGCGACCCAAGCCGGCGTGGCCTTCAGCCTCATCTTCTTCGCGCTTTTCACGTATTCCGAGAAGCGTGTTACCAGGCAGCGACAGGGCAAACCGGCGAGTGTGGACCAGTTTCGCGTTTACGGCAACGAAGAGCCCCGGTTTGAGGCACTCGGAGTCCGCCCCGGGAACATCCTGGTAGCAATCCGTGATCCTAGAAATCTGTATTACTTGCGCGAGGTGCTACGAAGAACGGATACCAGCAAACAAGATGTTGTTGTTATGACCGCGAGGCTCTACCACCGCGAACACTCCTTTGGTGACGATACGATGTTCGAAGCGAGCCAGGTCTTCGATCACTATGAGCAGGAATTGTTTACCGCTGCGGTTGCGGCAGCGGAAAAAGAGGGCAAACCCATTACGCTGCTGGTGGTGCCAGCCACCGATGTTTTCGATGCGATTATCGGGACGGGACAGCGCCTCGAATCCAGCAGGATTGTCTGCGGTCTTTCCAACAAATTGAGTGCTGACGAGCAGGCCAAATTAACCGGAAACGCATGGGAACGATTGCCTGATCCCAAGCCTCGCCTCGTTCTTGAAGTCCGGATGCCGAACGGTGTTTCGCGCGAATATTTCCTTGGTCCCCACACCCCGAGGTTGCGCGACCAGGACTTGAACCTGCTGCACCGTTTATGGCTCGAAGTTACCTCTGATCCCCGTTTTGCGGGTGCACACCACTATCACGTCATTGCCGTGGCGCTCGAAGAACTGGAGCGCGAGCTGCACACGGAAAGGCGCAGCGAACTCCTCGATAAACTGTGGCAGGAGCTGCAAAAGCGACCCGACGAGGGGAACTAAACGGGTAACCGGCCAGAGCAGTTTTTCGCCTCTACATTACGGGGAGTACGGCGGTGCAGCGGGGGTGCTGCGACTGGCCTAATGTTTATTGGTATTTCAGTCTACTGTCTGGCAAGAAGCTGTACGTCTCCAATTCCGATTTAACCGAGTCGTCGCGCTGAACAGTGGGCCGCAAGGCGCGAGATACGTCGCGGTTGGCTGCTACAAACCCGGAGCCCCCCCGATGCTGCAATACGGGACCGACAGCGAGGTCAAACAGCGGTTCTCGCTTTTGTCGTCACGTCATTGCGACGACCGACCGGAGATTTTTGTCACGGTTGGTGGCAAGCGTGAGAAATCACTTTCGCTTGCTTCAAACGCACCTCTCAGCTTTACCATCTTGCTGACATACGCGGACGGGACTGAATTGAGCATTCCAGTCCGAAGCGATGCGATTCGACATGAGGAAGCCAAACTCCCACGAGGGTACACCTTGAGCCGCGAAGCCGTGGGTAACTGGTGAAACATCGTCATATCGCTTATTGACAGTCAGTAAAATGGCAAGATGTCGCGCCGATTAAAACTCTCGCCGTTACAGCGGGACATAATGATGACCCTTGAGGAAGCTGGTGGAGAGACAATTGGGACTGTTATCGCAACGGTGAAACCCTCAAGTCACGGTGAGTTCAGTACGCAAGTGGATGAACTGGTGACGCTCGGTTTGATACGAAAAGACGAAGGCAGTCTGGTTCTCACGGAGCACGGCAAAAGAGTCTTGAGGAAGTAGATCCTACGCGCTTGCTCTCAATTGGCGGAATATCCCGCTTTCACTCATTGACCTGGTCGTGAGTGTAATCGCCTGTTTTCAACAACGGGCTGGACGCGTTCGGTGGTGCGATAGTGGAGCCGCACTCCTCGCAAAACTTTGCCAATGGCGACACACACCTTCCCCGTCGCACTGCTCTCGAAGGATATGTGCATTAACCAGGATATTATCGCCTTCCTACCTTTGACCAACGCAATTAGCTCGCGCTTCTTATTCTATGTGCTGAAGACTAGGTCCTCATCAATCCTGGCAGACGGAATCAAACCGGGCGTTGGTTGCGCGGCTGGTGAGGAAGCTGGATTGGA
>JBEEGK010000453.1:0-9355 GCA_041166845.1 Acidobacteriaceae bacterium | reverse complement strand
TTTCGGCGGGGGCGGCACCTACACCGATCTCACAGGCCAGCGAGCGATGGGATATTACGATGAAGGCTTTTTAAATTATTACTACGACATGGCGTCGAACTTTGCGATCTCTGATCGCTGGTTCTCGCCAGTTGCCAGCGAAAGCACTCCGAATCGCATCGCCACGATGACGGGAGGAACCACCCAGGGGCTTGCCTATGACGTGGGCCGCGACAACCTTCCGCAATTAACTATCACCACCATTTTTGAAGAGCTTCAGAACGCAGGTGTTTCCTGGAAGATTTATTACTCCACTACAGATGATCAGTGCCTGGTCACGCCGGGTTCGCCCTGCAATCATCCGCCGGACAAGTTTCCAGCCACTAACTTTTCTATGTTTACCTATTCGGTCAGAACTTTTCTGTACAAGAAAAGTGTTCAGAGGCCGACTTGCATTGGCACTACCCAGGATTCAGGGACGGCAGTCGGCGATCCCGCGAATTCGTTTTGCATTGATACCAATCACGTTGCTCCACTGACCCAGTACTACACAGATTTGCAGAATGCGACGCTGCCCAGCTTCTCTTATATCGAGGCGGGATACAGCCACAACGATGAGCACCCCGGATCGGGCCAGTCAATCCTGCAGGGTCAGAACCAGGTTGCGACGGTCATCAACTCCTTCATGAACAGTCCGTCGTGGAGCGATTCGGTGTTTTTCTTCGCCTACGACGAAGGCGGCGGACCTTATGATCACGTGCCGCCGGTGCCGACCCAGAGTAATAAATTTACTAACACTGCGGCCTTGGGCGCGACGCCTCCAGATATCGCGGGAATTACGGTACAACCCGATCAATATTTTCCCTGCGCACCAGCCACCCCAGGAACGCCAACTCTCCATTGCGATCTGAGAGCACGCGATCCGGGCACGCAGCCGACGGATTCGGCCGCCATTAGCGGGTTCGCCGCACAGTTAGGCTTCCGGGTGCCGAATTTCATAGTGTCGCCATTCAGCCGCGCACACTATGTTTCGCATACGCCGATGGACCACACCGCGATTATTAAGCTGGTGGAGAGCCGCTTTATCTCACCACCCGCGCACCTTACTGCACGCGACAATGTACAACCCGATTTGTCAGAGTTTTTTGATTTCACGAATGTGCCGTGGTCAACTCCACCGGTTCCCGTAACTCCGATCGTTCCGGGATCGCCCGCGGATACCTGCACTCCCGATAACATGGGTCCGTGAGGACGGCAGCAAAGAGATTTGTCATCCCGAGCGAAGTCGAGGGACCTGCTTTCAATATCAACGGGTCAATTTTTCTCAGGCTGCTCTGACAAAACCGATGTTCCCGAAAATGTTGCCCACCCGCGACGTGACAAGTCCCAGAAAATCAGATAGCCGGCAATCGCGGAAATGATGAGCAACGCGATTCCCCAGGCCCACTGCTGAAACACAATTTTGCCGATGCCGAACAGGCATCCGTAAACCATCACGCAGCCCATCAGCCAATCGAAGGCATTGCCTGAAACGTCGCGCACTTCGGGCAACTCCGGCACAATTTTTGCAATCCGCTTCCAGCCATACACCGTGGGATGTACACGTTTGTAGAACGCCACCAAAGTCTGTTCCGACTCCGGACTCGTTACGAATGTCGCAATCAACCAGACCAGCGTGGTAATTCCGCCGGTGATCAGTGCAGTCTTGGCGTATACCACGGCGCTGTTGCCTGCGAACGTAACCCGGTTGAGCGCAAAAGTGACGACTGCGGCGGCGAACATCGCCGAGATTTCACTCCATGCATTAATGCGCCACCAGTACCAGCGAAGGATGTAGACTGCTCCCGTCCCGAATCCGATGTTGAGGACCAATTGCCATCCCTGATTGATGGAACTTAACTGCATAGCCGTGAATCCGCTGCCGAGAACTAGCAACACCGTGAAAATTTTGCTGATGAATACGTAGTGGCGTTCATCAGCCCCGCGCACCATAAAACGCTTGTAAAGATCGTTCACGATGTACGAGCTGCCCCAGTTCAACTGCGTCCCGATGGTGGACATGAAGGCGGCAAGAAACGCAGCGACCATCAAACCGCGCAGTGCCGGAGGAAGATAATCCCGCAAAATCATCACATAACCCTGCTCGGGATTCTGCGCGAACGCCGCACTGGGGTTTATACCTCCGTATGGAGAGTAGACGGCCACGGCTACCAAGCCCGTGATGATCCACGGCCACGGACGCAGCGCATAGTGCGCGATATTGAACCAGAGCGTCGCGCCCAGAGAATTCTTTTCGTCTTTTGCGCTGAACATTCGCTGCGCAACGTATCCGCCGCCGCCCGGCTCCGCGCCCGGATACCACGCCAGCCACCACTGCATCGCCAGATAAACGAAGAATGTGAGCAGCGGGAGGGTCCACACAGCGTTGCTGGTGAGACCAGCATGAAAATCGGGGAAGAAGGCCACCGGATTCGCGGTCTCAATCCCGCTGTGCCGCATGTTGTCGCCAATCAGTTGAAGGTGAAGTTGCAACGCCTGCATCCCACCAATTTTTGAAACCGCAACCCAGGCGAGAACGATAATCATGGTCATCTTCAATGCGAACTGGAAAAGATCGGTGACCAGTACGCCCCAAAGTCCGCCAATAAATGTGTAAAGCCCGGTGAACGGAATCAGAACAAAGATGCAAAGCAGCAGTGATGTATAGCGCGGGTCTCCCAGCGTGTGTTGAAATGTGTGGCTTGCAACTGTGAGTTGCAACACTCTGCCCTGCGCAATCACTGGGCCGAGAAGCACAGTAATAATGCTGATCATCGCCTGCGTGACCCATCCGAGGATGAAACAGTTCATGAACAAACCCAAATAGACAGCTTTGAATCCGCGGAGGAATGCAGCCGCAGGGCCGCCGTAGCGAACTTCGACGAATTGCACATCGGTGAGGATTTCGGCTCTCCGCCAATAGCGTGCGAAGAAAAAAACCGTCAGCATGCCGCCAACGCATAGTCCCCACCAGATCCAATTGCCGGCAATCCCTTGCCGGGCCACGAGTCCAGCCACTAACAGCGGAGTGTCGGCAGCGAACGTGGTTGCCACCATCGAAGTCCCGGCCAGCCACCACGAAACATCGCGTCCTGAGATAAAGAATTCCTCAGTGTTGCCGCTGGCTCGACGCCGGTAGTAAATGCCGATCATCAAATTGACCAGCAGATATCCGACAATCACCATCCAGTCAATCGCGGTAAGAGGCATGGTTCCTCACTTCATTGGGATTGATCATTGCTCATTGCTCGATGCCCCACACTCAATGGTTTGCTTCGGATAATTCAGATCGGAATACTACAGCGGGAGAGCTCTAGAGGTAAAAGAAATATGAGGGCACTCTGTAGGCTGAACACGAGCCACCTCGTGCTTATGACGACTCTTTCTGGTGCTTGCGCAGGACGGTGTAAGTCGCATCTTCAATATTAGAGATGACTCCGTCTGGCCTGGAAAGTATGCGCCGTTCATTGCGGTTTGCCCTCTTCTTCTCCTGGCCGCTGTTGGGGTTGGGTCGGCTCGAAGGGACGAGCGCAGTACCCGATGAAGGTTCAGTCGCCTTGTGATGACCGGCAGAATTCTCCGGTTCATCGTTACTCTGAGAGAGTTGCGGTTTACCCAACTTGGACCTGCCTTCGTTCGAACCGCACAATTATCGCTGAAATTCAGCCGAGTAGAAGTCACATATAAGATTCGTCCCTCACGCTATCGGGCGCGGCGGCGGGCGAGGTAGTCTTTCAGTGCGAAACGCCACTCCGGCATGGTGATTCCGTACTGATCGAGGCTGTTGCGGGAGAGCACCGAGTATTTGGGCCGTTCGGCTGGACGAGGAAACTTGTCGCTGCTGGTCGGACGCACGATCGTGTTACTGCCAGATAGTTTGACTATTTCACTCGCGAATTCAAACCAGGAACAATCTCCACGGTTGGTTACATGCACGATTCCGTGGGCATCGCGACGACAAAGTTCGGCGATGGCACGAGCGAGATCTGGGGAGTAAGTAGGTGAGCCTCGCTGATCATCAACGACATCTATCTCGCGACGTGATTCCGCGAGTTTGAGAATCGTATCGGGGAAACATTTCCCTCCTGCCCCAAAGAGCCACGACGTCCGAACGATGCAGCAGTCAGGGAGGATTTCGCGAATCTCAGCTTCGGCCTGTGCCTTGCTCTTTCCGTAGACCGAGCGAGGTGCCCGGGGATGGTCAGTCTCGTAGGGAAGGCTACCCTTGCCATCGAATACATAATCCGTGCTGAGGAACAGCAGCCGGGCGCCATTTTGTTTCGCCGCGCGCGCGACGCTCGCTGCGCCCTGACTGTTTACGTCAAACGCCAGTTTCCGATTGGACTCGCAGCCATCCACGTTAGTGTAGGCTGCGGCGAGCACAATCCACTCTGGCTGGGTCTTCTCAACTGCGCGAGAGACCTGCTCCGAGTCGCGAATGTCGGCATCCTTCGAGCTCAAACCGGTGACCTCATCATGCGGCCACTGACGCATGAGTTCTTTACCTAGTAGCCCAGTGGCTCCGAAAACAGTTACGCGCATAGGTATCCGAATTATGCAGGGACCGCTACGTTGGTGCGAACTTTTTTCGCGTCAAGCACCGCAGCCAACCTCCGATTTCCCGGTGCTACAATCAATATCTCGTTAGTTTCCGTTGGATCGTGGGTTGCACCGATCCCTAGGGGAACTTCATCTAAACTTTCATCGAGGACCTTATGGCAGCCACAACTACTTTAGAACAGCCGGTTCGCGTCCGAAATCGCGTGCATGAAGGCGCTTTCGTGAACGAACCATTCGTTAATTTCAGCAAGGAAGAAAATGCCCGAAAGATGCGCGCCGCGATCGAGAAAGTTCGTGGGCAGCTTGGCCAGGAGTATGCCTTAATCATCGGCGGCCAGCGTATCAAAACGGCGGCTAAGATTAACTCGCTGAATCCCGCAAAGCCCTCACAGGTGGTAGGAATCCATCAGAAGGCCGGTCCGGAGCATGTGGAGCCTGCGATGCAAGCCGCGCTCGGCGCCTTCCAAACATGGAGCCGCACTCCAATCGAAGAGCGGGCCGCCTTGTTGTTCAGAGTAGGAAACCTGCTGCGCGAGCGCAAAGCCGAGTTCAGCGCATGGCTGGTGTTTGAAGTCAGCAAAAATTGGGCCGAGGCCGATGGCGACATCGCTGAGACGATTGATTTCTGCGAATTTTACGGGCGCGAGGCCCTGCGGCTGTCGAAAATCGAAACTCCAGTGCAGTTGCCGGGTGAGCGCGACTCACTCTTTTATATTCCGCTTGGCGTAGGCGCGGTAATTCCACCGTGGAATTTTCCGGCCGCAATTATGGCGGGCATGACGCTGGCATCCATCGTATCCGCCAACACCGTGATTTTGAAACCGTCGAGTGATTCGCCCACGATTGCAGCGAAATTTGTCGAACTTCTCGAAGAAGCCGGCCTTCCCGCCGGAGTCGTGAATTTTTGTCCAGGTTCCGGAGCAACTTTCGGAAATGCCGTTGTCACTCATCCCAAGACGCGGTTCATCGCTTTCACCGGGTCACGCGAAGTTGGACTCGACATCAACAAGCGTGCTGCCGAGCAGGCCCCCGGCCAACTCTGGATCAAGCGCACGATTTTAGAAATGGGCGGCAAAGACGCCATCATTGTCGATACTGATGCCGATCTCGATCAGGCCATCGAAGGTGTCGCTCAGGCAGCTTTTGGATTTCAAGGACAAAAATGTTCCGCCTGCTCGCGCGCCATTGTGGACGAGCGTGTCTACGACAAGTTCATCGAAGGATTGAAAGCTCGCGTGGAGAAAATCACGGTGGGCGACCCTGCGGAGAACGCCAACATGGGTGCCGTCATTAACGAAGGCTCGATGAAAACTATCCTCGAATACATCGAGCATGGACGAAAAGAAGGACGGCTAATCACCGGCGGCGGTCGTGCGGAGAATGCTGGCGAGGGCTATTTCTTGAAGCCAACCCTCATTGCCGACATCAAGCCGAAGTCAAAGCTCGAGCAGGAAGAAATTTTCGGTCCGGTGTTGGCAGTGATCAAGTCAAAGAATTTTGAGCACGCTCTGGAGATCGCTAACGACACCGAATTCGGCCTCACGGGCGCGATCTACAGCCGCTCGCGAGATAAGATTGACCGCGCCATTCGCGATTTCCACGTAGGCAATTTGTACATCAATCGCAAGTGCACGGGCGCAATGGTGGGAGCGCATCCCTTTGGAGGATTCAATATGTCCGGAACGGATTCGAAGTCCGGCGGACCGGACTACCTCTATCTGTTCACCCAGGCTAAGTCAGTGGGAGAAAAGATCGGCTAGGTTCTTTTCTTCAACTAAAACAAAAGCCGCCCATGAGGCGGCTTTTTTCTTGTCACTAAAAGGAAATCCTACGAAGGTACGCTAGCTTGCGGCATATTCATCGTCGTAGCTGCGGCAGCTTCATTCAGAATTCGGTGATGGATGGTGAACAGCGCCAGTTCCAGGCGGTCCGAAACACCGATTTTATCGTACACATTTCGTAAATAATTCTTAATCACCTGTTCCGTGGTTCCCAACTGGGTGGCGATTTCTTTGTTTTTGTATCCCTGCACGATCAATGCAACAATGCGAAGTTCTTTTGCCGTCAGCCGGTCGCGGACGCGCAATCCCACCATATCGTTTTCAGTCAACTCACTAGGGACGGCAATATCCTGCACCCAAGTCTCTCCGCGAGCGACTTTGCGTACGCAATCCACCAACGCCGATGGAGTCACGTTACGATAAACAACTCCGTGGGCTCCGACGCCCATATAACGCTGCGCACTCTCTCCCGTGTCAGCGAGAATTACCACCCGCGTCTTCGCTTTGTTTGCAGCCTGCAGGATGCCGTCAAAGTCGGAGTGGAAACCAGCTGCGGCAATCAACACGGCGGCGCGAAATTTATCCAGGGCCATGAACATCTGCTCCTGGTTTTGGGCCTGCGCCACGATGCGCATCTCGTCTTCAACCGCCAGAATTTTCGCGATACCCGCGCGAAAAATCGCCTGGTTATCTGCCAGAATCAATTTGAGCATTGTGTCAACCCCTCAACCTATCGTGTGGCGAAATTACGTATGGCGAACAAAATCGTAGGAATCAATCACGCAGGCCACGCCCCGGGCCTCTTTTCCGCCGCCGCCCGCCGGCTCGTCTGTGCGCACTACCCGTCCGCGGCATTGCACGACTACGCTTTCCTTCGCTCCCGTCACTTCCGGGGGCAGCGCAATCTCGAACTCGACGGTCGTGCCAACTTCGAGTGACGCGTCGGCACGGATGTAAACGCCCGCCGCGCTCAAGTTCCCAGTCACACCGCTGGCGTCGGCGCCTTTTTCCGCGTCGTGAATTTTAATCGGCAACTCTAAAGGAAATCGCTTTCCCGTCCGTGCTTCTTCGGACACAATACCTCCTCGTTCCTGGCTCTCTCTTACGTGCAAAAGCCAGCTCCACGGCCAAGTTTGCTCGCGGAGTTTGCTTCAACCACTTAGGGGACGGTTATATCACGGATGACATCTCTTTCAAAAGCCTGATACCTCGGAGGTTACGGGTAGCAACTAGGTTCCCCCACGAGATTTCGGGAGTTGTTTGAGTTTCATTGATCCATGTACAACCGGCACTCCGTAATTTTGGGCTGGGCCTCCCATTCCTCACCACGGCCTCCCCACTCAAGCCAAACCGCAGCCCGAATGTGCCACTTCCCATCCCCACTTCTGTTTCCACAAGCCCTTAAAAGGTAATATTACCCATTGGTCACCCGCGCTGGTTACTGGGGTTTTTAGGCACCATGCCATTTGACAGCCCGGTGGGCAGCTGTGGCATCCAAATTAAGTACTTGGGCAAGATAGAAGGGAGTTTCATCTGACTTTATGAGTCACTCACGCAGCGCTCGACATTCTCTTCTTTTTCGGCTATTTCAAATTCTGGCCGTAGCGTCTATTGGGCTGTGTGCGAGCTTCGTCCAGGCGCAAACTTGCTTCACCTCCAACGACATGGACCAGCCCACTCGCACGGCACTAACCAACGCGGGCAAGCGCTACTTTGATATGACGGCGCGGGGCGATGCGGCATCCCTGCGGCAGAATTCTATTGCCAGCGTGGCGTCCGATTTTTCTGGAATCGAGAATGCAGTTAAAGAAAACCAGGCCAACTTTTCAGGAGTGCAGCCGAACCCTCGCCCGCCGTTTTTGTTGAAGGCGGAAGGCACGGCGCCGCTGCAAAAGGCCGAATTCTTGTGCGGAGTGTTTAACGCTAACGGACAAACATCGGACAGCGCCGAGTTCGTGATTCCGAACCTGCCTCCGGGAAATTATGCGATCGTTACGCTTGACCTTCCCACGGCAAAGGGCCCTTACACTCTGTCGTTCGTCCTACAGCAAGTAGCAAATGACTGGAAGCTCGGCGGGTTTTACGTGAATGCCGCCATTAATGGACATGACGGAAAATGGTTCCTGGAGCACGCGCGCGCTTTCCGCGACAAGGGACAGAAGCAGAACTCGTGGTTTTATTTCATCCAGGCACGCGCGCTGTTGATCCCGGTTCCGTTCATGTATACCCAGGCCACCGACAAACTCTACGACGAGTCTCAGTCAGTCAAGCCCACGACTCTGCCGGTGAGCGGCACGACCGCTGATCTGGTAGCGGACGGGAAAACTTACAAGCTGATTTCGGTCGCTCCGCTGGCAGTGGGAAAAGACTTTGATCTGCTGGTGAGGTTCCAATCTGCCGACGTCTCCAACACCACTCTGGCTTTTCAGGATGATATGGCCGTCATGAAAGCATTGCTCGCCAAATTCCCAGAATTCCGCGACGCCTTCGATGGAGTCGTTGCCCGTGCGGTTGAGCCCTCGGGACGCGATTACGGCGCTCTGCTGGCTATGAAAGATATTAAGTAGATCCCGAAACCAGTCTGTCATCGCAGAAGAAAAGCAGGTCCCTCGACTTCGCTCGGGGTAACAGGCTGATTTATTGATCGGTTCGCGTCGGCAAGGCTTTATCCACGAAACTTGCTTCGTCGTTTTTAAATTTCTGCAACGCCTCGGTAGATAGGTAGACCATGTGTCCGGAATCGTAGGTCGCGAACGAAATATTGTTCCGGTACTGTGGATTTAAGTTCAGATGATCAATCGTGTAATTCGCGGCATAAAACGGTGTTGCCAGATCGTAGTGCCCTTCCATAACCAACACTTTTAAATAAGTGTTCTTCACCAAGGCCTGCCGCAGAGCTGTGGCAGTGTCTGGGAACCCCTCCGACCCTGATCCCCAGTTCCAACTTTTCTCGAATTCAGGGTCCTGAATAAACACGTGATAGGGCATGTCAGTTT
>JBEEGK010000452.1:0-4781 GCA_041166845.1 Acidobacteriaceae bacterium | reverse complement strand
GCTGACCATTGCTCATCAGCTTCTTCACAATTTCCCCGGGCATGTCGGCCTCAATCTCGTTCATCAGCTTCATGGCTTCCACGATACACAGGATTTGCCCAACCTCCACTACATCGCCCGGTTTCACAAACGGAGGCGAGCCCGGCGACGGGGACTCATAAAACGTCCCAACAATCGGCGAGCGAACGCTGTGCAGTCCTTCTTCCGGGGCCGGAGGTGCATCTTTGACGGCTGGAGGCGGCGCTGCAGCCGCCGCTGGCGCCACTTCCGGAGCAGCCGGAATCGCCGGCTGCACGCTCACGTAGCGGGTTTCGGTCGAGTGCGAAGCGAGTGGCTCGGTGCCACGCTTGATGCGGACCTTGACGTCTCCGCGTTCCAGTTCAAACTCAGAGATGTCTTTTTCGATTAAGAACTCAATGAGTTCTTTCAGTTCTTTTTGATTCATTGTGTAAAGGTGGGACTAAATTTGCTTCTGATGCGTCTTTCCGCAAAGACGCACAAGGCAGCCGGGTGTCTCCGTTTCCCCCGCAATACTACCAGCGATTCAAACCGTGAACAGATCTTTGCTGCTGGGCGTCAGCACTTCGCGCCCCCGTTCAGTGACCAGCACCATGTCTTCAATTCTTATTCCGTATTTTCCCGGAATATAAACTCCCGGTTCGATTGTTATCACCATCCCCGGTCTGAGAATTTCATCTCGGCCACTCGCGATTCTCGGGGATTCGTGAATTTCCAATCCCACGCCATGACCAGTGGAGTGCGTAAAATACTTTGCTAATCCCTCGCTTTTCAGCAAGTTACGCGCCGCCGAATCGACTTCCCCGACACTGGCCCCTGGCTTAACCGCCGCTACCGCAGCTTCCTGCGCTCGGCTAACTGCCTCATACGCGTGTAGATGTTCTTTGGATGGCTGCCCCACAAAAATCGTGCGCGTCATATCGGAACAGTAGCCGCAAAGTATAACACCGAAGTCGCAGACCACGAACCCACGCGCCGGGATGGCCTCCACAGATGCCACCCCATGAGGAAGGGCCGAACGCTTGCCGGAAGCGACGATGGTGTCGAACGACATCCCTTGCGCCCCCGCGCGACGCGCTGCATACTCCAGTTCCGCAGAGATGTCGGTTTCTTTGACTCCAGCTCTCACTAAACGTCGCGTCTGCTTCCACAGTCTTTCGCCCAGACCGGCCGCCGCTCGGATTAGTACCAGCTCATCCTCATCTTTTATTAAGCGTAAATGCTCCGTGAGCGCTAGTGATTCAGAAATCTTGATTTGGTTCCCCAGCACACCTTTCAACCGGCTCCGCTCAGCAACCCGTAAATGCTCCCCCTCAATTCCGATGTTTGCTTTCTTTCGGACTCCGCTTCCCTGGGACGCCAGCCACTTGCCTGCTCCTATTAACGGCCCTTCGCGAGCAATTAAAATCTTAGGTCCGCGCACTTCCGCATGGGACTGCTCAACATATCGCCCGTCAGTAAAAAACACGCTCTTATTCTGGGAAAACACGAGGGCGCCGGCACTGCCCGTAAATCCGCAAAGATAACGCACGTTGGGAGGATGTGTAACCAGTACCCCGTCCAGCTTATGTTGGGCAAGAGTTCGCTGTAGCGCCTTCTGGCGAAATCTGTGGTCCATCCCCTAAGTTTAACAATCATCGCTCCAAAAAATTAAGCCGCCGGTCCCTGAGATGCTTCTTCAGGAAACCGGCGGCCCTTATTCGCTCCAGCTAGCCGACCTATGTCTGAATGATGCGCGGAGTGATGAAGAAAATAAGCTCCTGGTTAGAGGTGCTCACCGAGGTACGTTTGAACAGGTTGCCAAGGTAAGGAATGTTGCCAAGCAATGGCACCTGCGAAACGTTGGTCGAGTTCTGCGTCTGAATCACGCCGCCGATCACCACCGTGCCGCCATCCGTTACCAGTACCTGGGTGGTCGCCTGCTGAGTGATCAACGTCGGATTGCCTTGCACCTGGCGTCCGAAGTCGGGCGTAGTGTTCTCGACGTCTACGTTCAGGAAAATCGTGTTCTCCGACGTGATCTGCGGCACCACAGTTAACCGCAGGAACGCGTCCACGTAGGTAACCGTTGGCGGTCCGTTTAACTGCGCGAGAGTCACGATGGGTACGCGTACACCCTGGCGAACCACAGCCTGAATGTTGTTCTGCGTAACTACCCGCGGACGAGAGAGGATCTTCAGCAATCCTCGCGACTCGGCCATGGTTAAGATCGCGTCAATTCGCACGCTGCTGCTGGCGTTAATGAACGACAATCCGCTGGTCGCGCTGGTTGCTCCCAGGTTCGAGAACAGAGGAATCTGCGCGCCGCTGGTCGCGGTAGGTGCGGACGTGCCGACCGTGATGTACTGCGGTGGCGCGCCGAAATTGGTGATGGGAGAAGTACCTGCCGCACTGGCGCCACCAATGGCCGTTGGACCGTTACCAAAACCAAAGCCAAACTGTGTACCGATGTCGCGTGCGAAGCTGCGTGTCGCAGCTACTACCCGAGCTTCAATTTCAACTTCCTGTGTTTTGCGGTCAAGCTGTGTCAACAGGCGGTCAATCTCCGGCATAACCGAAGGAATGTCCGAGATGATCAGAGCATTCGTGCGATCATCCGAAATTACATCGCCACGCTGCGTGAGGAACTTCTTCACAGTAGGAACAACATCTTTAGAGTGAGCGTAGCTGAGGAAACGCGTGACCGAAACCTTGTCAATCGCCATCGCCTCGGCTTCCTGTTCGGCGTGGTGCGCTTCAGCTTCTTTGCGTAGGGTATCAACCGTCGCCACGCGCAAGACATTGCCTTCGAGCTGGCGGGCGAGATCGTTGTTCTTCAGCACGATGTCGAGGGCCTGGTCCCACGGCACATCGTCAAGAACGATGGTCAGCGTGCCTTTCACAGTCGGATCTAGGACCACATTCAATCCGCTGATCTCGTGAATCAGGCGGAAGAAATCTTTCAGGTCCACGTCTTTCAGGTTTACCGAAATTGGCTCGCCCGTGTATTTCACGCCTGTGATGGTCACGGGTTTCGCCGCTTGCGCTTTTTGCTCCGCAGCCATGTTCACCGCGGGTTGAATTGTTGGATTGCTGGAATTCTGTGCCGGAGCCTGCATCGAAGCGCTTGCCACTGGCAACAGGTTGGTATCCGCTTTCGGTTCGAACTTGTCAGCCGCCTGAATCGCGCGTGCCGGAGGTCCGGTCACAGGAGCTTTCAGTTCTTCTTCTGACTTCGGCTTGTAAGAGGGTTCCACGAAAACAAAATCGTTTGCCGCGGACGCCGTCTGTACCGGTTCCTTCTCATCAGCTGAGGCAGTCACCACGTGGCTGGAATCAGCCGTCTTCTGTACCGCCGCCACCGTCTTCAATGTCGCTTTCGCCGGCGCCGTCGCTTTTGCGGAGGTCGCCAGGCTGTGCAACTTCAAGGTGAATTTGTTGTCGCCGTCGGGAACCAGTTCATACCCGCAGGCCTTCTGCAGATCAACTACGACTCGCGTAGTGGGCGGCTGCTGGCCGTCGGTTCCGATCCGCAACTCTTTCACGCCTTCGCTGCCCACATGAATGTGGTTGGCGCTGGCTGCGGAGACAGTGTTGGGTAAATCGAGTACCAGGCGAGACGGAGTCTCGATCATGTTCAGCTTGGGCGTCACTTGCCCACGCGTTGTGATCTCCACCGCGAAACCGTCGCTTCCGTGGACAACGTTCACGCTGCGTAACACTGCGTGACTTTTATTTTCCGTACCCGAGTTCTGCGTTTCAGCCGTCGCCATCAAAACTAACGCCAGCAACGGTAGGAAAACACCCAACATTTGCTTCCGCATTTCTTTTCTCCCCGTAGGACCATTACTCTGGCCCTTAAGCCTTTAAATTCGATCTGCCGGAAATTCCGGTTAAAACTTTGCCTGCGCCTTAAACTGCGGGCGTTGTAATCTTCTTGGTCACTTCGCGTGTAAACGTTTTGCCCAGGCGGTCTTGCATGGACTGTTTGAAAATGATCGAGTCGCCCGTGATCTTTACCACGTATCCGTTAAACACCGGATCGTTCTCGCGCAGGAAATATGCTTTATCGAGGGCGTTTACCACGACGGCAATCATCCCGCCGTCCCCTTTGACAACGCCTTTCAACGCAATCTGATCAATGGACAAGCAGCGTTTTCCCGAACTGCAGCCCGAACCCATCGAAGAGCTGTTCACAACTGGGCTAAGGAATGGATCTCGTTTGCCTGTCATGCTGAATTTGACGGGCGCCTTTTTCGGATCCTGAGGATTTTGTTTGTCTTCCACAGCGACCGGACCTACGTTTGTCGGCGCGGCACTCTTCGCCGCTACCGGCTTGTCTGCCGCAGCTGGCTTCGCTGCCGTCGCCTTGGCTGTCGGCTTCGCGGCTGCCGCGGTCGGCGTCACTGATACCAAAGTCGTTTTGGCGGGAACTATTACAGCCTTCGATTTCGCACTATTTTTGGGCGCACTCGCCGGCTGAACTTTCGTCGCGGAGAATGGAGATCCCGTCTTCGGAGTTGCTGCCGGGGTTCCCGCACCAGGCTTCGCCGGAGCACTTGCCGTTGCCTTGGGGGTGCTGGAAGCGTGCGCTGGCGTGATCCCCAGTGCATCGTTCGAGTCCGCTATCTTTTGCTGCTGCATCGAGTTTAATTTGTTGCGCTCGATGCCGATAATGTTCGGGTTTTGTGCCCACGCACTTCCCGCGGCCATCCCGAAAATTAGAATCCCAGTCGTCAGCTTCATAGGGCTCCCTACCTTTTGGCCGGCGCGCTTGCGGGCGG
>JBEEGK010000451.1:0-3030 GCA_041166845.1 Acidobacteriaceae bacterium | reverse complement strand
CGCTTTCACTCCGCAACTCCGCAGTGAGCTGGTCGCGTTGCGTGACGCCGCGCTACAGGACGACTACGCTTATCGCCAGCTAACGCATTTAACCGAGAACATTGGGGCCCGTCCCGAAGGTTCGCCGCAAGCCGAAGCAGCTGTCAAGTACGTGGCGGACGAGATGCGGAAGTTGGGCCTTGAGGTACGGACGGAAGAAGTCAATGTTCCTCGATGGAATCGCGGGGTTGAAACTGCGGAACTGGTCGAATTCCCAGGCGGAGCGCCCGGGTTGACCCAGAGAATTATTCTAACTGCGCTGGGCGGCAATACTCCAACTCCGGCCGCCGGAATTACGGCGGAAGTGGTGGTTATGAACAGTTTCGATGAATTGAAGGCTTTGGGACGCGATAAAATTGCCGGCAAGATCGTGTTGTACAACGTCATCTTCGACAAGCAAAAGGCAGCCAACGGAATGGCGATGGACGCATATTCTGAAACGGTCGCCTATCGCGGTCGCGGAGGCAAGGCGGCTTCGGAACTCGGCGCTGTGGCCTCGCTCGTGCGTTCGGTCGGAACGGCCGACTATCGTCTTCCCCATACCGGATGGAGTTTGCCCGCGCCAATCCCGCAAGGCGCCGTCACTGCGGAGGACGCCAACCTGATCGCCGATCTGGCGGCGCAGGGTAAAGTCCGCATGCATCTAGTGCTCACTTCGCAGACTGGTCCCTCAGTGCTGGGACACAATGTGGTCGCGGACCTTAAGGGATCGGAGCATCCCGAGCAGGTCGTCATCGTTTCCGGACACTTGGATTCGTGGGACTTAGGAACGGGCGCGATTGACGACGCCGCCGGGGTCGTGGTCGCCATGGAAACTGCCGAGCTCATTCAACAACTCCGTCTGCATCCCAAGCGCACCATTCGAGTGATTGCCTGGGTGGACGAAGAAAACGGAGGCAGCGGCCATGACGGCTACGCCAAAGCGCACTCCAGCGAATTCGCCAGCTATGTGGCCGCGATGGAGAGTGATTCAGGTGCAGGACATCCGCTAGGATTTAACGCCAAAGCGTCTCCGGCAGCGTTGCCGATTTTGCAGTCCATCGCTGACATTCTCAAAAGCAACGGCTCGAACGTGGTGAGAGCAGAGAACGAAAGTCCGGGCGCTGACATTGCCCCCATGGAGAAATCCGGAGTGCCTTTGTTGGGCCTGATGCAGGACGCTCGCAGATACTTCGAATACCACCACACCGCCGCCGATACCCTCGACAAGGTTGTTCCCCAGGAACTGCGTGAAAACGCCGCAGCTATGGCAGTGATGGGATACGCGCTGGCTAATCTTGCGGAGCCGTTGCCGAGGTAAGGTCGCAGTGTTATTCCGCGGAGGTGTGGTCGTGAACAATCTTCCATCCATTAGGGAATTTGCGGAATACCAGCGTAAATAAACCGTGCGGCGTCTTTCCGTCAGACATGGTTAAGTGCCACGCTCCGCGAACGAACGCGGCATCCTTTCCGAGCGCCTGAACATTCAGTTCGGAAAATTCCAGCTTGCCCATCTCGTGTCCTTCGCCTTGATAAGTTGTGCGATAACGTTCGAGGGTCGGCTGCCATCCGGAAACTTTTTTGGCCCCCGAAAAAAACGTGAGGTCTGGGGAATTCCAGTACCCGGACATGAAAGCGTCCAGGTCGTGGCGGTTCCAGGCTTCGACCTGTTGATGGAGAACATTTTCCACCCCCGTCCTTATATTTGACTCAGAATCGGAATTCGGGACACGAGCAACGGCACCTGTAAAGCAAAACACAAGATAGCACAAAACCAGATAAATTCGGCGCATTCAGAGACCCCCTCCGAAGCGCGCATTTTACGCTACCTTTGTCATTCTGAGCGTAGCGAAGAACCTATGTATTTTTAACGCGGGCGGAAATGCAGAGATCCTTCGTCTCCCTCACCGCGTTCTACGCGGCTCGGACTTCCTCGAGGATGACAAGTGGATTTTTGAAATTAGGCGCGGGTCTTCTTGGTAGCGGCGGCGGCTACTGCTGCGGCCTTCTCCCACGGACGCTTTGGACGCTCCGACGAAGTCTTGTCGCGATCTTGGACGCGGTCGTAGTGATATGACTCGCTGACGGTACCGAGCGATTCGTTGTAGAGGCTAGGCAGTCCCAGACCCTCTTTCAACTCTTCGGTGAATTTTTGCAAAGCTTTCAAATGTTCGGCGGTCGCGGGAACTTCGTTCTTTGACGTTTTCAGGAACTGCTGGTATCCGCGATTTACAAGCTTCGAAATTTCGCTGCCGATAAGGTAACCGGGGTGGGCAAAAATCTTTACGCCCCCGTCTTCGTCTTTTTGGATAGCGGCGGAACAACCGTACTTCTTCAGGAACACGCGGCCCTGCGTACCTGGAGCTTCGAGCAAATCGAATCCGTGCTCGCGCAGCCAGGTCAGCGAGTCTTCGAACGTCCGTTGTTCCACTTTAGTTGCCATTTTTATCTCGGTCCCTTTCGTCGCTCCGATTGATTAGATGCGATTCCCTCGAAAAGATGCATTGAGCGCGACTAATGTATCCACCCATCCTCTCTTATAATCGAATAACTGTCGCGTAGCGTGCTATTTAGCAGATGCGGGAGATTACGATAGTCACGATGTTGTAGATGCAAAATGAGCCCAACTATTCCAAAAACCGCCGCGCTTGCCGACCTGGCATTAGGTCAACGAAACACCGGCCGCATCGGCAACACTCCGCTGATCCGCCTGGAACGCATTGCCGGCGACTTGCCCAACATTCAGTTGCTGGGCAAAGCCGAGTGGCTCAATCCGGGAGGCTCGGTCAAAGATCGTGCTGCCTCCCGCATCGTCGCCGAAGCCCGGCGTGAAAATAAACTTCGTCCCGGAACGATTCTGCTCGATTCAACCAGCGGCAACACCGGAATCGCCTATGCCATGCTTGGTGCCGCTGAAGGTTTCCCGGTGACGCTGTGCATGCCGGGAAATGTCTCCATCGAGCGCAAGCATATTCTGCACGCTTACGGCGCCAACATTATTTATACCGATCC
>JBEEGK010000450.1:0-2500 GCA_041166845.1 Acidobacteriaceae bacterium | reverse complement strand
TTAATCGAACAGATACTCCACACATGCGTTCGCTGCAGGTCCGACCAACGGCACTCGGAAGCGCTACCTGGACCGTTGGTCTCCGCGTAATCGTGTTGGTCGCAATTATCTCGGCCTTCGCGGTCTTATTGTTCGTCTGTTTGAAGCGAGCACCGCGAGACACGAAATCGGGTGCAGCGCCGGGCAACATTGGGGACACAAGAATCGTTGCGGATCATGCTCTACAAACGAAGTGGGGAAGCCAATTAACGTGGAAAGCAGAATACAAGGTTGTGCGGCAACGAATATGCAGTGTGGGCGGATTCCGGCATCCGAGGTGACGACGAAGATGCTGTCCGATTTGCTTTACCGAAATCGCACCCTTCGTGTCGAGTGCAATATAATCCACAAAAACCGGAGGCGTCCGTCGCTCTCTGTCGCGATGAAAACTAAGCGTCCCGTAGGTTGTTAACGAAAGGTGTGCATATGAATCGTGCCCGCATGGTGATTGTGCTCATCATGCTGATTGTGCTGGCTGTCACCGTGGCAGGTGCGTTTCTGACTCGTGGAGTGATGTCCTACCTTCCCTTTTTGCAAGCCAGGAAGGGGAACTGGACGGGAGCCTATGTTGCGCACGGTGTTGTGGATCAACGGCCCTGGCAGACAGCGTCAACGCTCGCGGCCTTGGCACAGTCGGCCGAGGAGAGGGAACTCGCCCGGGACGCCGAGCGCCTCGCGGACCACGAAGTTGACCAGGCGTTCTCACAGTCGTTGAGGCAGGCAAGTCTTGCAAAACCAAATCTCACCGGTAAAGCATCGGCGCTGCAGCAACGGGTCACCAAGCTTCAGGAAACCGTCAAGAATGATGAGGCACGGATCGCGGCACTCAGTTCAGGCTCTGGCACGAAATCAGCGAGTCCAGTCTCCAATGCCAGCGACTTGGAGATTGCTAAGGCGCAACTTGGCCTCGATCAAAACGAGCTGGCCGATTCGATCGAAGACCTCGCCCGCGAAAGCGGAGATCAGCGAGTCAAGCTTCAGCAGGAACTAGCTGCGCGCCAGGCCGCCATGAAGCAGTACAGGGACAGAGCCTCTCAGGACGATGGGGAAACTGCTGTCGTTTCCGCCGAACAGTACAAGACGTTCGCACAGCAGCTATCAACATGGCGATCTCTCAGTAACAGAAAACAAATGATTGCCCAGGCTGAGCAGTTGGCCAAGGCCGACGTTGCCGCGCTAACAGGCGATCAAGAAAGCCTGAAGACAGAAGTCGCAAGCCTCGGCAATAAAGCCGTTGGAGAATCAAGTTTCGAACGAATCAACCGCCTGCGACAGGTAAGCGCTCAGCAAAACATTCAGAGCATCCTCCACGATCGCCTGGGAGCGCAGCAGCAGCTCGTGGCCCTCTACGGCCGATGGGCAGAGCAAGTCGAAATACAGCGACGGATTGTTGTTCACCTTATATTGCGTTCTCTCGCGTTGATTACAGCGATTTGGCTGTTGGTGATCCTGGCCGGCTGGGCTCTCCAACTCGCATTGGAGAAGGTGGTTCGCGATCCTCGCCAAAAACAGACGTTGAAAACAGTTCTAAATCTGGGAACGCAAGCGGTCGGGCTCTTACTAATTCTCTTGACCATTTTCGGTGTACCGCAGCAGATGCCAACGATCCTCGGACTGGCGACCGCAGGATTGACGGTGGTATTTCAGGATTTCATTCTGGCATTCTGCGGTTGGTTTGTTCTGATGGGGCCAAACGGGGTTAGGGTCAGGGACTGGGTCGAGATTGATGGTGTCGGAGGCGAGGTGGTACATCTCGGTCTCTTCCGCACATGGCTACTGGAGACGGGAAACTGGACAGCCAATGGTCATCCTACGGGGAGGAAAGTTTCGTTCTTGAATGGCTACGCCATACGCGGCAAGTATTTCAACTTCTCCACCGTAGGTCAGTGGATGTGGGATGAGATAAAAGTCAGTGTTCCCCCCGGCACGGATGTTCATCCTCTTATCAAAGGGATCTACGAAGCGACGGTAAAGACGACGGAAGCGGATGCGAAAATGGCTGAAGCGGAATGGAAGAGGGTGACGCGCGAAGAGGGGTCGCCACAGTTTAGCGCCATGCCGTCAGTGAATCTCAGGCCGGGGAGTGCTGGTGTCGACATCCTGATTCGCTATATCACTCGTGCCGGAGTGAGAGTTGACACGCGGAATCGTCTGTTTTCGATGATTGTTGAGCTGATGCAGGGCGCCGCGAAAGAGGACAGAAGTATCGCCCACTCGCCCGGGATGGCAGACTGAAGTACTGACGGCGCTGCATGCCTCATAGCTTCGCTGATCGTGCAGCCGGTCTCCGGAACTCGTTCACGGCGAGTACTTCGCTAGTGTGTCCTGGATGCTCTCGGGTCAGTCGTTCCAGGAGAGTCGCTATGTTGCCTTCGCGATTTGACGGCAGACAGCCGTACATTGCATAGGTTCTCTCGCAGTCGGCTACCGGACACCGCACCCGCTCCGGCTTGGAAGACTT
>JBEEGK010000449.1:0-3601 GCA_041166845.1 Acidobacteriaceae bacterium | reverse complement strand
CGTAGTTTCGTTCCGAAACGACGAATCTCACTACCAAATCGCGCGCTGGCGTGGATGCTGCGCCGCTGGAACCTCTTCCGCAATCTCACGTTGCGTATTCGTGCAGCGCGCCTATTGGGACGTGGAGCGCGAGGCGAGACGTTTGTGCGGAGCATCTTCGGAGCCGTGCGCGGTATTTTCGGCATTTCTGCACCCCGGACTCGTCCTCAATTATGACTGCCCTAAGCACGGCCACGCAAGAGTCAGTGTCGATCAAAATCGGAGGAATGGCGATAGTCCTACGTACGCACGACCCTGCATTCCGTCAGCTAATTGAAAATCGCTACCAGGGTTTCATCGCGACTGCGACGAGTCCGCACTTTGTGTTCGATATCGAAATACGCGAACCCTCCGAGTCGACATCACTGGATGATGAACTGATTGTAAAGAGGAACGACGACTGGTTGCTGCGGCGGGGCGACTTCTACGCGCGATGGAATCCAGGGACCCGGCATGGTCATATCCGGCAAGCGAGCAGTCCCTACGCCATCGATTGTGTCTTGCGCATCGTTCACACCCTCATTCTGGCAAGGCAAGGAGGTTTCCTGGTCCATGCTGCCAGTGCGATTCGCGGCGGGAAGGCGTTTCTCTTTGCCGGGGTTTCCGGGGCGGGCAAGACCACGATTTCGCAACTTGCACCACCCGATGCCATCCTGCTCACCGACGAAATTTCCTACGTGCGACGAGAAGGGGATCAGTATTTGGCCTACGGAACGCCTTTTGCCGGAGAGTTAGGCCGGGTCGGCGAGAATCACGCTGCCCCCGTCGCCGCCATCTTTTTACTTGAGAAAGGCGTGCAGAACCGGATCGAAACGGTGAGCGTTGGGGAAGCCATTCAGCGAGTGCTGAGAAATATCTTATTTTTCGCGGATGATGCTGAACTGGTAGAACTCGTCTTCCAGTCGGCGTGCGACTTCGCTAGTAGGGTTCCCATCCGGCGCCTAGTATTCGTTCCCGATCAACGAGTCTGGGAGATGATAAGGTAGTCGCCGGAGGATCTGATGTCCGATAGATACATTTTGCGAAGCACAGCAGTCTCCGCCCGCCTTTTGGGTGGCGAAATGATGGTGATGTCGGTTGCAGATTCGACTTTTTTTTCTCTTAATGAAGTCGCGACCGCGATTTGGCAGGCAGCGGACGGGAACACGCCGCTGTCGGAAATCGTTGCTGATAAAATCTGTCAGGAATTCGATGTCGAACGGGAACAAGCGCAACGTGGCGCCGACCGCTTCGTTGACGAACTTTCGCAGCACGGTATTCTGTTGGTATCGGACCAGCCTCTCCAGAATCCCTCGCCAAACCCGGACCGCCGATGACTCTTCTGGCTGAGATGAATCAAAAAGCCCTGGATCTCGGTGTACCGCTCAGTGTTCACCTCGATGTGACGTACCGCTGCAATGAACGTTGTACACATTGCTACCTGAATCATGACGATCATGGGGAGATGAGCACGGCGGAGATCCTTGACGTGCTTTCCCAGCTCGCCGAAGCCGGTGTATTTTTCCTCACCCTCAGTGGCGGCGAAGTTTTGATGCGCCAGGATTTTTTTGAAATCCTGGAACGGGCACGGCAGCTGTCGTTTAACGTCAAACTGAAGACCAACGGGGTGATGATTCACGAGAAGGAAGCTACTAGACTTCGTCAGCTCGGCGTCGAGCAGGTACAAATCAGCGTCTACTCACATCGCCCGGAGGTCCACGACGCCATCACAAAGCTGCCCGGGTCACTAAAGCGAACCATCCAGGCGATACGATTCTTGAAGTCTCAGGAGCTGAAGGTCACCATCGCCAACGTTCTCATGGTTGGCAATTTCGACGACAACAGGGGGGTCATCGCGTTGGCGAAAGAGCTGGGGGCTGAATACACGCTCGACCCCACAATCACGCCAAAAATGGATGGGGACACATCCGTGCTCGCTTTGCGAATTCCTGGGTCGGAACTCAAGCAGGTCTTCAATAATCCTGAAATGGTTGGCAATGTGGAAGAATTTTGCGCTCCTCCGCCACCCCCCGGCAAGGATGTGATGGAAGGCTTTCCCTGTAGCGCCGGTCACACGTCCTGCTATATTTCTCCCTATGGCGATGTATTTCCCTGTGTGCAATTTCCTTTGCCCAGCGGCAATGTCCGTCGGCAGAAATTTTTCGAAATCTGGCGCCATTCACCGCAGTTAGAAGACGTGCGATCCATCCGGGCCAAGGACCTTACTGTCTGCTCGAGTTGCTCTCACATAGGAACCTGTACCCGCTGCCCTGGGTTGGCCTACATGGAAGGCAGCATGCGGGGACCATCCACCGCGGATTGCGAGAAATCCTTCCAGAGGACGGGCATCCCTTCGGCAAACATGCTGACGCGGATGCCCAAAGAATCTGCGGGCCCGCTGATTCAAATTCAAATACCTGGATAGGTTGCAAAGCTGACATCAAGAGCTCCCACGGCAACCCGAAATGCCGCAGTCTTATCGGCGCACGGCTTCCATCGCTAGGGTGCAAAACTCAAATCGGATTACTAAAGTAAGGCTTACATTTCCCAGAATGTGAGCGAGAATGTGCAGCGGCAAGAGTTCTGGGAGGAGTTCATGCGAGGGTGCGCATTTCGTTGGTTATGTCTGTCAGCCGGGTTGCTCCTCACGAGCATTCCGCTTTCGGCGCAGTCCGGCACGGGAAGGACCTCGCTAGCAGGCGTCACTAATGATTCACCGAACCTGGGGTATCCGCAGGATTGGAGTTCTCGGCATCTGTTAATGCCGGGTGGATCCGACGAAGATGTGCTGGCGGCGGCGCCAGGCGACCCTCGTCATGTTTACAACATGGTGATGCGTAAAGTGGCAGCGAGAAACTCTACCCGCAGGCCCCGCCCGCGACGCCGAATGAAGATTGACTGGTCGGTTTCGTTGGAGAACGGGTACGTGCCAAGGAACCAATTTCCGGCGAAATACCGGTTCGGCGTGACAGCGGAAAGCTGCAGTTCTGATTACGTTTTGTTTGGTCTGACCGTGAGTTCCGGAACTCAAGCTAACCTCGTCGGTATTAACAACTTGTATACTGAAGCGTCTCCGCCGTGCAACAGCGGGTCTCCATCGGTCTCATTCGCATACAACACCGTAACCCAGACCGGGGGGCAGATTAAAACATCGCCGGTCCTTTCAACCGATGGAACAAAGGTGGCATTCGTGGAAAGCACCAGCGGAGGTTCCTACTTCCACGTTCTGGTTCTGCCGAATCCTATTCCGACACCGCCGTCGTCGGCCGGGACTGTTCTCAGTCCGGTTACACCGACCTCATGCACGATTCCGACAACGCCCGGCTGCATGACGACGCTTACCATTGAGACCACCGCAACCAATTCGAATTCTTCTCCCTGGGTGGACTACAGCACGGATACGGCGTACGTGGGCACGGACAATGGAATACTCTATAAGATCACGCCCGTATTTCAGGGCGGCGCGCCGGCGGTCGTCAACGATCCCAGCAACTGGCCTGTGACGGTCTCGTCCAATACATTGAACAACGTCTTGACGGCTCCGGTTGTAGATAACAATTCGGGTAGGATTTTCCTCGGGGAC
>JBEEGK010000448.1:0-10091 GCA_041166845.1 Acidobacteriaceae bacterium | reverse complement strand
CGAAGAGAGCATTTCCGATGATGGCGAAGTTGAAGCCCGTAAGCGAGAGGATTCCAAGGACACCTGTGCCCAGGGCCAAATAGGCTGTGATTTTATTGAATGCTCCTCTCAGCATTACAAAACCGATTAAGAGGATGCCGAACGAGAGGGTCACGATTGCATACACGATTTCCAACGGCGACGTGAGCATTGCGGAAGCATAATTGGCGGCTGCGATATAACTCGCCCGGGAGGCGTCATTCGTGGCGGTAGCATAGTTGCCTCAAAAGGGTAACGGAAGGTTTGCCCGCGGGTTGGAGGCTGCCCATGCCTGATATGAAAAGTGGGAGGACCAAGACCCATCAGCGCAATTCCGCGATTTGAATTCATGGATAGGGGCCATCGCCCAAACTTGCTCAAATCCCAACTCACTTTTTGCCATGATCGCGCGTCTAATCCTTTTGGCTCTGATATGCAAATTGTCTGAATCCTTGGAGCCGCGCGGAAAATCTAGAGATACAAGTAGAATGCAGGTTTGTAGCCTGCCGGTCGGCAACCGCCCCTGGCGATGTAAATTACCCGTTCCAACAATTGGCGAGCACGCGTTTGCGTGGAATTGCCTGGTTTGGCAAAATTTTTCGTGTTTTAAGAGGACCTCATGGCAAAACGGATGATCTTGATGCTGGTCGTGGCGCTTTTGGTAGTCGGCGGCCTTGGCTTTGTGAAATTCAAGCAGGTGCAGGCGGCTATTGCGCAGGGCTCCAGTTTTCAGCCGCCCCCGACAGCAGTTACCACTGTAGTCGCGAAGCAGGAGAAGTGGTCGTCCACCGTGAACGTTATTGGCACAGCCGCCGCAGTGCAGGGCGTCACCGTCAGCGCGGATCTTCCGGGAACGGTTGCGCGCATCGCTTTCCAGTCCGGAAAATTTGTTAAGCAGGGCGATGTGCTGGTGGAGCTTGATACCCGTCAGGAACGCGCGCAGCTGGCCGCAGCCGAGGCGCAAAGCGAGCTTGCCAAGTTCAATTTTGACCGTACGCAGGAGCTCGTGAAACAGGGGGTTACCGCTCGTCAGGAATCGGACAACGTTACTGCTCAGAAGAAGGCCACCGAAGCCAATGTTGGAGAGATTCGCGCCACCATTGCTCGCAAGACAATCCTGGCCCCCTTCTCAGGAGTGCTGGGTATCCGCCAGATCAATTTAGGGCAATACCTCTCGGCGGGTGAGGCTATTGTGTCTCTGCAGTCGTTGAGCCCCATTTACGTCAACTTCGGAGTTCCTCAGCAGACTGCGATTGAGGCACGCATGGGGCGCAAGCTCAAAGTTACCAGCAATGATGCGGCGCATATTACTTCTGTAGGCCAAGTCACCGCCATTGATTCGACCGTCAACGAGGGGACACGGAATATTCAGGTACAGGCTACGCTTCCCAATCCGGGAGGCAAGCTGCGGCCCGGTATGTTTGTCGAAGTCGAAATGGGAACGGGGGCGGACATCCATGTAATCGCCCTTCCGACGTCGGCAATTAACTATGCGCCCTACGGGGACTCTGTTTACGTCGTTGCCGACATGAAAGATAAAGCTGGCAAAACCTATCGAGGGGTTCGTCAGCAACTGGTCAAGCTTGGCGGATCACGAGGAGACCAGGTGGCCGTGATTTCGGGGCTCAATCCAGGAGAGGAAGTTGTGAGCTCGGGTGTCTTTAAGCTTCGGAATGGCGCTTCCGTTGTGGTCAATAACAAAGTTCAACCCGGAAATAGTCCCGCTCCCAAGCCGGAGGATAGCTAGATGAAATTTACCGATCTTTTTGTAAAGAGGCCGGTACTGGCAATGGTGGTCAGCTTGGTGATCTTGATCGCCGGCCTTCAGTCCATCCGCTCTTTGAGTGTTCGCCAGTATCCCCGCAGTGATATTGCGGTAGTGCAGGTCACGACAGTCTACGTCGGCGCCAACGCTGACTTGGTGCGGGGTTTCATTACCACCCCTCTGGAGCGTGTCATTGCCAGCGCGGATGGCATTGACTACATGGAATCCTCAAGCGCCCAGGGCCTAAGCACGATTACCGTGCACCTGAAGCTGAACTACGACACCAATGCTGCGCTGACGCAGATCCAGGCGAAGCTAGCGCAGGTGCGGAACGACCTTCCTCCCGAATCGCAGGCTCCCGTCATCGAATTGCAGACGGCGGACACGCAATTTGCGGCAATGTACATCGGCTTTTCTTCTCCGAGTCTTGATCAAAATCAGATCACGGATTATCTGACTCGCGTCGTTCAGCCAAAGTTAAGTTCCGTCAACGGAGTACAGCGGGCAGACATCTTAGGCGATCGAACTTTTGCGATGCGTGTCTGGCTGAAGCCCGACAAAATGGCAGCGCTGGGCATTTCGGCTTCCACGGTAAGAGAGGCGCTCTCCAAGAATAACCACCTCTCCGCGTTAGGACAGACCAAAGGTTCCATGGTTTCGGTAAACCTCATCGCCAATACCGATCTGAGGAACGCTGAAGAGTTCAAGCAGATGGTGGTGAAGCAGGACAAGGGAGTCGTTGTTCGCCTCGGAGAAATTGCGGACGTAGTGCTGGGCGCGCAGAATTACGACCAGGACGTGCGCTTCAATGGCGAGACGGCGACTTTCATGGGCATCTGGGTCCTGCCAACTGCCAATTCGCTCTCGGTTATTAAGCAGGTACGGGCCGCGATTCCGGAAATTCAGGCGCAATTGCCTCCGGGAATGAAGGTCGGAATTCCGTACGACTCAACGGCCTACATTCAGGACGCAATTAACGAAGTGCTCAGTACCCTTACTGAGACGCTGATAATTGTCATTATTGTCATCTTCCTTTTCCTTGGTTCATTCCGGTCGGTGCTGATTCCGGTTGTGGCGATTCCAATTTCTCTGATTGGCGCCGTGTTTCTCATGCAGATTGCAGGTTTCACCATCAATTTGCTGACTTTGCTTGCCATCGTCCTCTCCGTGGGATTGGTGGTGGATGACGCGATCGTAATGGTTGAAAACGTCGAGCGGCACATTCATATGGGTAAATCTCCCTTTCGCGCGGCGATAGATGCGGCGCGCGAACTGGTTGGCCCCATCATCGCCATGACGATGACCTTGGCCGCGGTGTACACGCCGGTAGGAATCCAGGGCGGTTTGACGGGTGCGCTCTTCCGTGAATTCGCATTCACCCTCGCCGGAGCGGTAATCGTGTCGGGTATAGTCGCGTTGACGCTGTCTCCGATGATGGGATCGAAGTTGCTGCGCGAAGGCGACACCGAGCGCGGCTTCGCGGGCTGGGTCAACCGGCGCTTCGAAAGCGTGCGCAGGACTTACTCCCGCCTTTTGACTGGCACTTTGCAGTACCGGCCCGTGGTTCTTGTTCTGTGGGCGATTGTCATCCTGCTGATTGTGCCCTTCTATATGTTCTCGCAGCGCGAGCTCGCACCGTCGGAGGACCAGGGAGTCGTGTTCGGTGTGATTCAGTCGTCCGCTAACTCCACGATTGATCAGACCAATTTATTTACCAGCCAGGTCTATGACGTCTACCATGCGTTCCCCGAGAGCGAGAGCATCTTTCAAATTACATCTCCCAGCGGGGGCTTCGGGGGAATGGTCACCAAGCCATGGAGCCAGCGCAAGAAGACTGCACAACAACTTCTGGTTGAGTCGGTCCCGCCGCTCTCTAAGATTGCGGGCATTCGAGTAATACCTTTGACTCCACCGGCTTTACCGGGCGGCGGAAATTTCCCGGTCGAGTTTGTAATACTCTCAGCCGCAGAACCCAGGCAGCTGAGCGACTTTGCAAATCAGCTGGTACAAAAAGCGATGGCGAGCGGACTCTTCATCTTCGCCGATACAGATTTGAAGTTTGACCAGCCGCAAGCCGAGGTTGTGTTTGACCGCGACAAGCTGCGCGCGCAAGGAGTGGACCTTACCCAGGCCGGACAGGACCTGTCCATCATGCTCGGGGGAGACTACATCAACCGCTTCAGTATTCAAGGGCGAAGCTATAAAGTGATTCCACAGATGAAGCGGAGCGAGCGGTTAACGCCCGATCAGCTCTCGCAAATCTATGTGACAGGATCTGACAATAAACTTGTACCTCTCTCCACCTTCGCAACGCTGAAGACTACAACCGAGCCCAGACAGCTCAATAAATTTCAGCAGCTCAATGCGGTGACGATCCAGGCGGTGATTCCGCCTCCGGTCCCTCTCGACAAGGCACTGAAATTTCTCGAGGATCAGGGGAAAACCATTCTGCCGCAGGGATTCACCGTGGACTACGCGGGCGAATCGCGTCAGCTTCGTGTTGAAGGCAGCAAGTTCCTTGGGGTCTTTCTGTTGTCGGCGGCTCTGATCTATCTGGTGCTGGCAGCGCAGTTCGAGAGCTTCCGCGATCCGTTTATCATTCTCGCGGGCTCGGTGCCGCTGGCTCTTTCCGGCGCGCTGATGTTCTCGTTCCTCGGACTGACTACCCTCAACATCTATAGCCAGGTGGGTCTGATTACTCTGGTCGGCCTGGTGTCGAAGAACGGAATTCTGATCGTGGAGTTCGCCAACCACCTTCAAGAGCACGGAAAGAACAAGGTTGCCGCAGTCATTGAAGCGGCCGCCACGCGGTTGCGGCCAATTCTGATGACAACGGCAGCAACGATTGCCGGACACTTCCCGCTTGTTCTCGCAAAGGGCCCCGGAGCTGGAGCCCGAAACAGCATTGGAATCATGCTGGTCAGCGGCATGTTTATCGGGACGCTGTTTACACTCTTCGTGGTGCCGTCCATTTATGTGCTGGTGGCCAAGACGCACTCTGCGGCTGCTACCGATGAAGATTCAGTGGACGCGCTCGGCGAGCCAGCCGGGGTAGCGGTCTAGCGGGAGTCGAAGTAGTGAGTCCTTCGTCGGGCACTGTGCGCGAACGTAAATGCCCGGTCCTCAGGTGACGCAGCGCACTTTGCTTGTTGTGAAAGTGCGCCAAGGAAGGACCCTGCATGCGTCCAACTGCGTTTTCCGGTCTGTGCCGTAGTCATGCGGCTGCAGTTTGAATTGAGACTTCCCGCGCGGCACAACAGTACAATTATTGCGGAGGTGGCAGCCGTTGTCGAGTTGTCGTTCGCGTTCCTTTCGAAAGCCGGACGTCCTGTGCGAGTTTGAAAGAGAGTTGCGTCTCTGCCGGAATGTTTAGGGTCGAGCCGCGAGTTAGGGTCTGAGCTCCGGCGCCGGCCGCGCCTCCGGCCAGGGCACCGATAGCTGCACCCTTTCCTCCACCTGCAATTGCGCCAATAATTGTGCCCGCGAGAGCTCCGCCGCCAACGTATTCGCCAGTGCGCTTATTTTTGCCAACACCTTCTTTCCCGCCGCTGCGTGAGATGGATCCCGCGCTGATAAGGTAGCGGTTGCCTGCAACCGTTAAGGAGCGGAGATCGAGGGTGACGTCTTTTGAATTGGGAACTCTGCTTACGGAAAGTTGCGCCCGAGATCCGCTTGGCACTGCAACCTGGCTGTTAGCGTCCATGATGTCCTGACTGACAGTTGCTGGAACCAGGCGGCCCGCGTTCCGAGAGGTTGCTGAAATGGCCTGATCGGTGCGGAGTTTAATTTCGGTTCCCGCCGGCAATACGCGTCCGGTCTGGGCAACGCCGGCTGAGAACAAGCCGAGTAGAAAGAGAAAAATCGATACAAAATTTCGGGTTTTCATTTTTAAGCTCCTGAGCTCGAACATAGCGGCCAAAGCTTATCACGACCGCGTAACAAATTTCATTAGCGCGAGGCCAAAGACTCGCCAGGGTTTGTGCGGTATTGCCAGGCGTCAGCAGGCTCAATAGTGGGGTTGCGATCTGGCGCAGCATTCTCAGACATGTCTCCGCCTGAATTAATGCGCAGCAACTGCTCCTCGATCAGCGAATGCCTTGGGGACAGGAAACACGCTGGATCGGTTGCGCTCGCGTCTCCCGCAAGTAACAACGCCTGGCAGCGGCAGCCTCCAAAGTCAATTTCTCTTCGCTCGCAGCTTCGACAAGGCTCCTGCATCCATTCCTCTCCGCGATATCGCTGAAAGGCTTCCGACTGCTGCCATATCCATTGCAGCGGACGCTCGCGCACGTTGTCGAATTTCATGCCGGGAATTACTCCAGCAGCGTGGCAGGGCAACACATCGCCCTTGGGATCAATAAGGAGAAGGCGGCGTCCCCATCCTCCCATGCACGCCTTGGGATAGCGGGCATAGTAGTCAGGAGCTACATAATCAATTCGCATACGGCCGCGCAATCTCTCCTGGGCAGATGAAACGGTGTGCTGCGCCTGCTCGAGCTGTTGACGGGTGGGAAGTAAAGCATCGCGATTTCGCAACGCCCATCCGTAATATTGCACGTTGGCAATTTCCAACGTATCAGGCCGAAGCTCCTCCGCGAGAGCGATAATCTCCGGAAGGCGATCCATGTTCTGGCGATGTACAACCACGTTCATGGTGAACGCCAGAGCGGATTGCGATTGCAAGCGCTTAATCATCTGAGCGATTTTTACTTTATGTTCGTGACTGCGAGTTCCCGAAATTTCGTTTGCTCCCGCCACTTGCGAGTCTTGGAAGCTTAACTGGATGTGCTCGAGTCCGGCCGCGATCAAAGACTCCAGACGCTGCTCGGAGAGGCCGATTCCAGATGTGATCAGGTTCGTGTAAAGGCCCGCATGGTGGGCGCTGGCAATCAATCCTTGTAGGTCGGCGCGGGCGAGGGGTTCGCCTCCGGTGAGATGGGCATGCAAGGTACCAAGGCGCGCTGCCTCGTGAAAAACTCTGCTCCAATCTTCAGTCGAGATTTCAGAAGAAGCTCTTTGCATCTTGAGAGGATTGGAACAGTAGACACAATGTAGCGGACAACGATGAGTAAGCTCGGCGATCAGCGCGAGAGGAACCAGAGACGAATGCATGCGTTCCGGGGAAGTCGAAGCTGGGTTATCAGGCTTAATCGGACATTCCTCGAGGAAGATTAATAATCAACCACGCGCTGCTCGTGCAATTGCTGTAGAAAAGTCAGTACTTCGGTCTGTATACGAACAGGGTCCGCCGCTTCGAATTCCGCCTGCAATTCTTGCGTGATCTGCATGACGGTGGATTCTCCGTCGCAAAGCTCAAGAATGGCACGCCCGGTTCCTTCCACTTTAATTGCGCCTTCAGGAAAGAGCAGCGTCCGTTCATTGGCGTTTGGATCGGGAGTGGATTCAGCCCAACGACATCCAGCGGCGAGATGAGGTTTGCAATTCGGCTCAGGAGCAAACAATGCATTATTCCTTTTCGGGGATGAAGGCTCCAGGCGGCGGCCATCCTGGTTGCACGTATGAGTAATAGATTGCGTCGAGCTGCGCCCAAAGAATTGCACACTTCTCACGTAACGCACCCATGGCTAATTCCTGCTGTGCGCGAGTCAGAGCGTGTTTCGCTACCCAGTCGAAGGCAAATTTTGCATCCTCAGGAGCCTGATCGAGACGTGCCTCAAAATATGCGAGCCCTTTATTCAGCCAGGGATAATATTCCCGCAGGGCATCCATGCGTAAGGCAATCAAATCTCGAGAAAACATTTCGGTGAGGGAAGAAGCGACCGCTTCGATGAAACTGCGGTCTCTCACGAGACTCAGGTAAGCGTCCACGGCGTAACGCACTCCGGGCAAAACTTCGGCAGTGCTTTCAACGCGCTCGCGCTTGAGGCCCGTCGCTTCCGCGAGCATGATCCAGCGCTCAGTCCCTCCGTTGGACGATGCGTTGCCATCGTGATCAATGATGCGTTTGCGCCATGCCACCCGGAAATTTCGATCACTGCTGCGCGACAAAATGATGGCATCTTTTGTAGGGATAGAGCTCTGGTAGTAATAGCGATTCAGCGCCCACGCCTGCAATTGACCACGGTTCAAACGGCCTTCGTGCATCATCAGATGAAAAGGATGGCGATGGTGATAGAACTCGCGCCCAATCTCCTGCAAGCGCGTGTGCAATTCCTCAACAGTGAGCAACTGGTCGCTCTCGCGGGAAGTTACAGATTGAATTGCCATCCGTCTTCGGCGACCTCCCATCCGGCAGCGAGCGTTTCGCGAAATTGCGGCCCAGTTTCGTCCAGCATCGGGTTCGTATTATTCATGTGAACATAGATTCTTCGTTTGATCGCCAGATTGTCGAGCACGTGCAAACTGCCATTGCGACCTGAGATTGGAACGTGACCGATGGCCTCCGCCGTGGGAGCGCCGTCTAAGACCCGCTGTAATTCGTCGCCAGTCCAGAAGGTTCCATCGAATAGCAGTATGTCCAAAGAAAGCTTAGATAGTCGTTGCAGGAATTCGTGGTCCAGTTTCGGAACACTGGGCAAATATCCCAGCCGCTTGCCCGAAGCGCCTTCGATGGTTAGTCCCAAGAGCGCCTCGCTGGCAGCGAGGTCGGAGGAACGTTCCGCCGAAACGTACTTTGGATAAGAAGACGTCGAATTGACGGAGAGTGAAAACGTCGAACAACGAAGTCCCGAAGAAACACCATCGCAGGACTGCAGTTCGAAGGTACCTTCGGGAGCGATGTCCACCCATTCCACCTGATCGGGAAGGCGGTTCAGCATGGAAAAGATGGTGTTGTCCTCGCGCAGAATGCGCCGTATGGAGGGTGTCGAATAAACCCGAAATCTCTGGAATTCCCGCAGCGCCAATAGCCCCAGGATCTGGTCCAGGTCGCCGCTGGTGAGAACGATGCCTGCAATAGAAGTCTCGCGCATGCTTTTTTTGGGGTGCAGAAGAGGGACCTGCTCAATTTGCAGGCGAATGTCAGGGGAGGCGTTCAGCAGGAACCACGATGTTTGATCTTCAGAAATTGCTACCTGAAGCTGAGTGCGCGACTTGGCCGTCAAAACGCCACTTCGCACGCCAAGACAATTGCGGCAAGCGCAATTCCACTGGGGAAATCCGCCGCCAGCCGCGGAGCCCAAAATTATAACAAGCATGCTGTGGACTACATCTGTGCGCTTGCGTAGGAATTGATCTCGCAGTTTAACTGGACAATCTCAAAGCTAGGCGTCTTCCATTCCATGGTATTACTCCTTAGTTGTTTTTTATCAGAACATTGCCAGGCGATGCTGTCAATGCCACTCTTTTCCTATCCCATCCTATTCATTTTGATGCTTATTTTGAACTTAGCGTCCAGGGGCTTTCTCCAAATTGAAGTTACACATCCCGCTCGTAACTTGGGCTGGCAGCGGCGGGGGCGTGAGCCAATGTGGGCTCGAGAAATCGAAGAATTCCATCATATTGTCGGCAGCGGCATCTCGCGCCGTTAGAGCTGGAACGTTGAACCGGGCCTCGATTAACCGGAGTATGGAGGTGTAATCCCGCCAGGTATGCGAAACGTAATTCGGCTTGACCCAGGGAGAAATCACGATTAGCGGGATGCGGAATCCATCCCTGCCGAAGTCGCCAGGCTGATCTCCCGCCTGAAACATGGGCGGAATCGAATCGGGTGGCACTGCCGTCGCCGGGACGACGTGATCGTAAAGGCCTCCACCCTCGTCGAAGGTCAAAATGAACGCCGAAGACTGCCAGGAAGGGCTGCCTATCAAGGCATTAATGATGTTTGCGACGTCCGCCGCCCCGGATTGAATATTGTTGCCGGGGTGCTCATCCAGTCCCGAAGGCCCGGCGCGCTCAATGAAGATGACTAACGGCAAGTTTGCTTCGTTTTGCAGGTCGGTAGCCCAGTTTGAAATCGGAACCAGTTTCGCCGCATCACGTTGATAAGTGGACCACTCCGGCAAATACGCGCCGTTATCTTGATAGTAGTATCGCCAGGAGACGCCGGCATGGTCGAGCTTATCGAAAATAGTGGGCTGAGGCCATCCCCCGGCAGGTGGTGTATTTGGTCGAATGTGTCCGAAAGATGTTCCCGCAAACAGATACATGCGGTTGGCATTGGTGTTCGTGGGAACGGGGGAGAAGAAGCGATCGCTGGTCGCAAATTGCGCTGCTGCCTCATAGTAATAATTCAGGTCGGTCTGATCGTAGTAACCCATCGCCCTGGTTCCGGTTGGATCAATGGTTGACGCGACAGATGTACTGGTCTTCATGAACCCATCCATTTTGCCGCCATTCATGTCGAGGT
>JBEEGK010000447.1:0-2796 GCA_041166845.1 Acidobacteriaceae bacterium | reverse complement strand
GCTCTCTTCCCAGAATCGGCGATAGCTAATCGCCCAGTCGCTGACTGTCTTAATCGCTGCTGGCCTAAGCGAGCACACACTCTCTCGTCCACGCTTCGTCTTGATAACGATCCGCGCCCGCACCAGGTAGGCAATATGTTTTGAAATCATCTGCTGTGAGAGTGCAAACGGTTCCGTCAATCCATGCACAGAGGCAGGCCCATGTGAGAGTCGTTCGATCATTGCCCGGCGGGTTGGATCAGACAAAGCCGCAAACGTTGTACCTAATTTATCCACAACCGTATGGTAGTGGATTATCGGTCAATGTCTAGTGTGAATGTTGCGATCCCTGATTTCTGTTCACTGATCTCAGTTGGCTCGCTACGACAATCGCGACGAGGGCGAAATCGCCGAGTCACTCGTCGACCCTGATTGGTACTGGGAAGTCGGCTTTCAGGAAGTAATAGATTCCTACTGAATCACGGGCAAACCTTCAAATAATCCAACGTGCCGCCATTGGCCGACAATTTTCCAGCCGGGCTACACTGGAAGGGGCACGGTGCCGCGAGTTGCCCCTCCAAATTTTCGATGCCACCTTGACACTCTTGTTTAGCCGTGGAATATCAAGCCTTCCGATTTTGCCGGACCTCCGGATACCGGAAACAATCCACGAGATGATCGTTTACCATTCCAACGGCCTGCATGTGGGCATACACGACCGTCGAACCAACGAAACTGAATCCGCGACCTTTAAGGTCCTTGCTAAACGCATCGGATTGGACAGAAGTCGCAGGAATCTGTCGCATGATCTTCCAGCGGTTCAGCTTTGGCTGTCCGTCAACGAAACGCCAGCAGTAGGAGTCGAAGCTTCCAAACTCTTCCTGGATTTTGAGAAACGCGCGTGCGTTGCGCACGGCGGCCTCAATCTTCATACGGTTGCGAATGATCTCAGAATTTAATACGAGCTTCTCGATTCGCCGAGACGAATATCGCGCGACTTTTTCGGGTTCAAACCCATCGAAAGCGCGCCGATAACCTTCCCGCTTCTTCAGTACAATCGTCCAGCTCAACCCGGCCTGCGCAGCTTCAAGCACGAGAAATTCAAAGTGCTTGCGGTCATCATGAACGGGGACGCCCCACTCGCGATCATGATATTCGAGCATCAGCGGATTATCTCCGACCCAGGAGCATCGTTTTTTTGTCACATCGTCGTGCATAGAGGCTTCGTTTTAAACTTTGGCCGCAGTTGGCTTGTATGGATGCAATCTTAAGGCAAACCTGTCATCCTATTGGCGACCGTTTGTTCTACAACGGAGGTCGCGATGAGCAAGAACGCATCGCCGAAGCCAGATAATACTCCGCAGACTTCCTCCGAAGCTCCCTTCACAACATTCATTCAATTGGACGGAAAGTCCCCCGTTCCCTCGCAGTTTCGCACTCCGGGGACCTTTACGATCACCCGGCTCCAGTCGCCGGCAGGGCTTCCTGACCGAATCACAAAGTTATCGCCCGTCCCCGGTCTGCTGGTGTCTATCTCCCTCAAGTCTCTGCCATCATCGAGCTACCGGGTGTGGACAGCAGACAAGGTCATTCCCACAGCCATCGTTCGCCCCTTTCGGTCCAATGTCATCGACTTCGATTCCCAGCCAAGGTGCTGGGCAGGTACTGCCTTCGATTACGTTCATTATTCTGTCCCTCGTCAGGGGCTAGACGACATCGCGGAGGATCTCGGTTTTGGCCGTGTAGACGATTATGGCCTGGCAGTGCTCGAAGATGATCTAGTTGTGGCCCAGATCACGAAAAGCACGCTTCCGTTCCTTGGGCGGAGCGACCGCCTCTCTGTGCTGGCGCTCGATCAATTCAGCCTCATCCTCGGAGCACATCTTATCCAGCGATATGGTCTACTCCAGAAAAAAGGACGGCGTTCAAAGGCACGGTGTTCAAAAGGAGGGCTGGCGCCATGGCAGAAGCGCCGAGCCTCGGAACTTCTTCATGAGAACATGCATGGCCGCATCCGGCTCTCCGAGGTTGCACGCGAATGTGGACTTTCCGTCAGCCAATTTGCCCGCTCATTCAAAACATCTTTCGGCATCTCCACTCACCAGTGGCTGATGCAGCATCGCATTGCCCACGCAAAAGAATTGATGAGCCAGACCAGCATGTCGCTGATCGAGATCGCAATTCAGTCGGGATTTAGTGACCAGGCAGCTTTCACGCGCACATTCCATCAACTCGTCGGGGTCAGCCCCGGAAGATGGCGACGGCATCACACGACAAGTAATTCCCGAGAGTAATGCGCATTTTCCAATCTTCCAAATAGTCAGGTTCGCTGGGCCGACCCGCCGACTTATTTTTTGGCAAAAAACAGCAAAAGCAGCAAAATCCTGCAAAGGACCACACGCCTAAAGAGCCTAGAGTTAATTCGCGAAATTTGCTGTTGTCCATCTCTATCTAAAAACGAAATGGGTGATACCAAAGGAGAGCAAAAATGAAATCGACGCCAACGAAACCAAGTATCGTGTTCTGCCACGGGCTTTGGGCAGACGGTTCCTGCTTCAACAAGCTAACTGTTCCCCTGCAGGCCGAGGGGTACGAGTGCATTGCAGCGCAGTACGGCCTCAACTCAACGGCAGAGGACGTCGCCTTAACAAAAGCAACGATCGGCCGGGTCAGCAGCCCTGTTATCCTCGTCGGCCACTCTTACGGGGGAAGCGTCATCACCGGCGCCGGAACCGACGATCGCGTTGCCGGACTGGTTTACATCTGCGCGTTGTCTCCGGACGAGGTGAGCCGCGATCTATGAGCCTCGGGTAGTGG
>JBEEGK010000446.1:0-7114 GCA_041166845.1 Acidobacteriaceae bacterium | reverse complement strand
CGGAGCAGACCTTGGATTTCATGAAGAGTGGCTGAGGGACGAGCCCTGAGAAGCCACGACAACCGGATCGGAAGAATTCTGGTCGCCTGGTGTCAACTCTCGCCCTGGTACAGGGGGAACATGAGATTCGGGGTGCCGACGTTTTAGCATCTCGTTCCTCTTTTCCTTTTTCCCGGGAAAGAGGATTTCGTATTTTAGGGCACGTTTTGAGGCTCGTCCCTCGGCTACTCGAAAACAAGGAAGAGAGTAGCCGACATGAGTGCCATCGCTAGCATCCCCCAAACCGCAAATACAGGCGCGGCTTTGAACTACGAGTTGCGCTGTCGAGAATGCCAGAAGAGCTGGGGCAACCAGCCGCGCTCGATTTGCGACGATTGTTTTTCTCCCCTCGAAGTTTTCTATGACTATGATGCCATCCGTCCAGTGTTTACCCGGGAGCGCATCGCGGAGGGACCGCCGAGCATGTGGCGCTACTCGTCGTTGTTGCCGCTGCCGGAGGGTTACGAACCGAGTGTGCCTACCGGCTTCACGCCGCTGCTGAAAGCTCCGCAGCTTGCGCGCAAGATTGGCGCGGGGAATCTGTTTCTCAAGAACGATGCGGTCTGCCTGCCTACGCTCAGTTTTAAAGATCGTGTTGTGGCGGTGGCCTTGGCGCAGGCGCGCAATTTCGGATTCGACGTAGTGTCCTGCTCTTCTACCGGAAATTTGGCGAACGCAGTCGCCGCCCAAGCAGCTCGCAACGGTTTCAAGGCGTGGATATTTATCCCTGCCGACCTGGAGCCTGCAAAAATTATCGGCACGCAGGTTTTCGGAGCGAAACTGGTTCGCATTGCCGGCAGCTACGACCAGGTCAACCGCTTGTGTTCGCAGATAGCCGACGAGCACCGCTGGGGATTCGTGAACGTCAACCTGCGTCCTTACTATGCAGAAGGCTCGAAGACGGTGGGTTTCGAAATCGCCGAGCAACTGGGATGGCGCTTGCCTGACAACATCGTAGTTCCCATGGCGGGCGGGTCGTTGATTACAAAAATCAAGAAAGCGTTCAACGAGTTAGTCCAGTTGGGACTTGTTGATGCGAAGCCGGTAAAGTTTTTCGGCGCGCAGGCTACCGGATGCTCTCCCATTTCCACGGCAGTGAAGGGCGGGCACCCAGAAATAGAACCGCAGAAGCCGGCAACGATTGCTCGGTCGCTGGCGATTGGAAATCCAGCGGACGGCCACTACGCCATTCGCGTCATCAATCAGAGTGGCGGTTGGGCGGAGGATGTTTCCGACGCTGAGGTCGTGGATTCCATCCAGTTACTCGCCGAGACTGAAGGCGTCTTCACAGAGACCGCCGGAGGCGTGACTGTGGGTTGCGCCGCCAAGCTTTACAAGCAGGGACGCATTCGTCCAGAGGAAACGACCGTGCTGTGTATTACTGGCAACGGTCTTAAGACAACGGATGCGCTGATTGGACGCTATGAAGTCGAGCAGCCGATTCCGCCCAAGCTCGCTGAGTTCGAAAAATACCTCGCAAATGCCGTTGAAGCGGGCCTTGATAAAAAAATAGATGCTCACGAAACGGTGGAGGCGTGAGATGACCATCACAGTGCAGATTCCAACCGCGCTCCGCCGTCATACCGCTGGCACCGGGCAGATTACGTGTTCGGCAAAAGATATCAGCGAACTGTTTTCCGTGCTCGATCAGCAGTTTCCCGATCTGAAGCCCCACCTGCGAGACGAAGCTGGACAGATTCGACGCTTCTTGAATGTTTACGTAAACGAAGAAGACATCCGCTTCCTGGGAGGCAATGCCTACTCGTTTCAGGATGGCGACGAGGTCTTGCTGGTGCCGTCTATCGCGGGCGGAATCAGCTAGTCGCCACATCCCTCCAACCCCTGTCATCCTGAGTTTGCGTCGAAGGATCCCTATTGCCAACATCGAATACTGGGCACAGGGATGCTTCGACTCTTCTCGTCGCATCGCGACTCCGGCTCGCTCAGCATGACAAGCGGCTTTTTTGTTATAATCTAACTAACCAGTTAATTAATTTCATGCAAGCTGCCCCTATTAAATTCCGCCTCGGCTCCCGCGGTCGCCCTGAAGAAAGTCGGGCGGCCATCCTATTGGCCGCCGTGCGCGAGTTTTCCGACAACGGTATCGCGGGAGCCAGAGTGGATGCCATTGCCCGGGCTGCGAAAGTGAACAAGGCCTTGGTGTATTACTACTTCAAAGACAAAGAGGCGTTGTATGGGGCGGTGCTCGACCATGTGTTTAGCGGACTGACGAGTTGTATTAGCGAGGCCCTCAGCAAGAACTCGCCGCCACGAGACCGGATTCTCGCTTATGCGGGCGCGCATTTCGATTACATTGCCGGCCACCCGCTCTATCCGCGAATTGTGCAAGCAGAATTGATGCGAGCCGGACGTGGTGGTGCCACGCACCTTGAGCGAATTGGCAAGCAATATTTCCGAAGAATTTTTAGCCATGTCGCGGAAGTGTTGCGGCAGGGCATGTCCGCGGGCGACTTCCGGATGGTTGACGAGATGCATTTCATTACTTCGATGGTCGCGATTATTACTTTCTACTTCAACTCTGCGCCTGTCATGCGCTTGATGACGGGAGTGGATCCGATCTCGAAAGATCAGGTAGCAAAGCGGCGGGCGGCGGTGCTCGATTTTATCGCTGCCGCCTTATTTGAGCCAAGGAGAAATCCAAAAGGAGTGCGCTCATGAATCCGCGCAACCGAGTTTTGATTCTGTTGAGCACCATTTGCGTGATTTCTTTGGTTTACTACCTCTTTTCCACGCCTCGCTCGAAAGATTGGGTTTTGATCGGCACGGTGGATGCAAACCAAGTCATTGTGAGTCCTCAGGTCCAGGGCCGGATCACCAAACTCCTAGTGGACGAAGGCACGCAGGTTAAGCAGGGTGATGTGATTGCGATTCTCGACCCCGCCGAACTCGAGGCTGGAGCTCGCGCTGCCGCTGCCACGATTGAGGGACTAAAGTCGAAAGTTTCCGAAACTCAGGCCAGCGAACGCGCGATGCAGGGTTCTACATCGAGCAATGTTGCCAACGCGAAGGCACGTTTGGAATCCGCGCGCGCGCAGTTGGCGCAGGCGGAAGCGACCTTGCAACGCACGGAAAGTGACAGCCGTCGTATCATCGCGCTGGCAAAGCAGGGCATCACCTCCGACCAGGACCGCGTACAAGCGGAGAGCAACTTAAAGGCCCAACAGTCGCTGGTCGAATCGCTTAAGCAGCAGGTGAGCGCCGCAGAAGCGGATGTGACAGCGGCCCAGGCAAACACCAATCAGGCGAATGCCGCGCGCAGTACGGTGCAATCCACGAGAGGCCAACTCCAGAATTCCGAAGCGATGCTGAAGCAAGCCGAGGTACGCCTGGGCTATACGAGAATATTTGCCCCCGTAAGTGGAACGATTTCTGTCAGAGCGGCACGTGAAGGAGAAGTGTTGAATCCGGGTCAGCCGATCGTGACCATCGTTGACTTTTCGGACACCTGGGTGCGCGCCGCCATCCCTGAAACGAACGCCGACCACATCGGACTGGGCGATACATTGCCCGTGCGCCTGCCGGGCGGAACTGTGGTGAACGGAAAAGTCTTTTTCAAGTCGCCGGAGGCCGATTTTGCAACCCAGCGGGATGTGGGGCGCCGCAAGCGCGACATCAAGACGATTGTGCTCAAAGTTCGGCTCGACAATCCCAACGGAGCTTACGTTCCAGGAATGACGGCGGAGGTTCTAGTTTCTCCGTACCACCTTGCAGCGCCCAGCCAGCACGCCGCGACTGGCCAGACTCGATGACGCTGGCTTCCACATCGCAGACGATCGACACCGGTACTCCGGTGAAGGCCATTGAGGTGGACCACATTGTCAAAAAGTACGGCACCTTCACGGCTGTTGACGACGTTTCGTTTGACGTAAAAGAAGGCGAAATATTCGGCTTGCTCGGCCCAAATGGCGCCGGTAAATCCACGCTCATAAGAATGATGACAACCCTCATTCCAATCACTGCAGGTCACGCCAGAATTGTCGGCCACGATGTCCAGAAAGATCCTGATGCTGTTCGGCGCGTTATCGGAGTCATACCCCAGGCCTTAACCAGCGATCTCGATCTTACGATCGAGGAGAACATGAACATTTACGCCAAGCTCTACGACGTCCCAGCAAAGAGACGTAAGGCTGCGGTGGATGAGTTGCTGGAGTTGGTTGACCTCACAAAGTGGCGCGGGGCGCAGACCAAAACTTTGTCCGGCGGAATGCGGCGGCGGTTGGAAATCGCGCGTGGCCTCGTGCACAGTCCGCGACTGTTCTTTCTGGATGAACCCACCACGGGGCTCGATCCCGTTTCTCGCGTTGCGGTCTGGGAGATGCTCACTAATATCAAGAGTCACCGTCAGCTCACAATTCTCATCACCACGCATTACATGGACGAGGCCGACCGCCTCTGCGACCGAATCGCGATTGTGGACCACGGTAAGCTCGTGGCCCTAGACACTCCCCCTGCGCTAAAAGCGAGTGTTCCAGGATCAAACGTGGTCGAAGCGCATTTCGATAATGCGCCCGCTGGCTGGGAGGCCCAATTGCATGAATTGACGGGCGTAACCTCCGTCCAGCACGAGGGCGCGGGCATGTATCGCGTGCTCACCGGAGACGGGTCGCGCACCACGACCGAGCTCGTCGAAAAAGCGGTGCGGGCAGGCGTGGTTATTAAATCGCTCTCTGTACAGAACACTTCTTTGGACGATGTATTCGTCCACTACACAGGCCGTCAGTTACGCGACGAGCTCGTGAAATCCTACAGCTTCGTAATGCCTCCGCGGCCGGGGATGCAGCCATGAACCGCATGCTGGCGATTGTTGAGCGCGAGATGCGCAAATTCTTCCGCTCTCCCGCGCTGATGGTGGTGTCGCTGATTTTTCCGCTGGTACAACTGATCGTTCTGGGGAATGCCTTTGGCGGCAAGATTCGCGACGCCAAGTTGGGCCTGGTAGATCAAGACGGCGGGCCGCAGGCTTTGCGGATTCGCGAAGCCTTCGATTCCATCCGTTCCAACATGCGCACATTCCAGCCGGTCTATTACAGCGACGAAAAACACGCTATGGAAGACGTGCGCAACGGCAAAATTCAGGGCGCGGTGATTGTTCCTCCGCAATATTCGCGTCGAGTCTATGAACAGGACCAGCCGCGCATTGGGCTGATCGTGGACAACAGCGACAATTTCATGAGCTCGACTCTCGAAGACGAGCTCTCGCAGATTACGGTGGCATTGAACTCTCCCGCAGTCCCGCCACGAATGCTGCAGCAAACCGTGCTACAGATCGTGGAGCTCTATCCGTATATCGAATACATGAAATATCTGCTGCCGGGCTCGATCACTCTGGCGATTTTTATGTCGGTGATGATCGGGGGCGGCATGCTTTATATAGACGATAAAGCGCGCGGCGTGCATGAAGGATACCTAGTCACGCCCATCACAAAAATGGAACTGGTTTTCGGATTGAACGCCGCCAGCGCCATCAAGGCATTTATGACGGGCACAGTGATTACAGTCATAGGGTCGTTGCTATCCGGGGTGAGTGCGCTTTTTAATTTCTCAACTGCGGCCGGATTGTTGTTGATGATCATCCTCACCGCAATCTCATTTAACGCCATGATGTTTCTGATGATGGTGCGCGTCGAAGATCCACTGGTGCCACGCGCGACGTTCGGAATTTTGAATACGCTGCTGTTTTTCCCTAGCGGAGCGATTTATCCCATACAAGCGTTTCCCTGGTGGCTGCGGGCGATTGCCAGCGTGGATCCGTTCACATTTGCCGTGCATGGATTCAAGTCGCTGCTGCTGAAGGAAACAGGCTTCGTGGCGATCTGGCCCGACGTTCTGTATCTTTCGCTGTTTGCGATTATCACGTTGGGTCTGGCCATTCCATTGTTCAAGCGGACGCTCTAACTTTCCGCGCTTTTACCTAGCGGAACAATCCATTATGCTTAGGACGCTATGACACTCATGGATGCCTCGCAATACGATCCGGCTCGCGATCGCCGCAAGCGAAATCGGATTCTGGCAATTGTGCTGGTGGTGCTTCTGCTCGCTGGACTCGCGTGGTGGTTTCGAAACTGGCAGGAAGAGCGCGTCGTAGATCATTTCTTTGGCGCATTGGAGCAGAAGAATTACGAGAATGCTTACGGGATATGGCTGAACGATCCGCAGTGGCAACAGCATCAGGACAAATACAAGCAATATCCGTATAACGACTTCTACCGCGACTGGGGACCCGGCGGAGAGTGGGGTCTCGTGAAGTCCCACAAAATTCACGGCTCAGGCAATCCTAAGGGCGGCGGCAGCGGAGTAATTGTTGAGGTCGTAGTCAACGAGCGCGCGGAACACGCGAGACTTTGGGTGCAGAAATCGGATAAGACGTTAAGTTTTTCGCCTTATTGAGTATTCGCTGAACCGAAGCTAAATCCGCAAACGAAAAGGCCGCCCGGCAAAAGGCGGCCTCTTCTTCAAGGGAGAATAGTCCTAACGGAGGTTTTAAGGCCGTCAAAACTTTCTGGCGAAATCTTATGAGCCAAAAATCGGGGTGTCAAGCGATTTTTATGAAATAAACATCTTTATTTTCAATGGTTTACGTGATCGGTCAATAGCTCTGACAGTAGGCTCATTTTGAGACAAATGACCGCGCAATGGCTTAACTGGTCTTGATAGAGGTACTTACGTTCGGTTCGGCAGCCTCTTTGTTGCCCGATCCCAAATGCAGGGAAATGAACTCCATCTCGTCGGGACGATCAAAAACTCGTTCTGGCCAGTAGCGCTTTACCAGGATTCTGATCCCCCCGAAGGCCACCCCTGCTACTAGAGCTAGCCCGCAGATGATCCCGCTGAGCACAATGATGTTGACCAGCAGATTCGCGACGTTATCTTTGCGAGTGAAGTGTGTGTTCTCATTCCAGGTCACGTCGGCTTCGTAGTTCACCGAGGCGACAAGCGACTTGGCCTCACTCTCCGAGAGCGGGCCTGCCGCGACAACTACTATCGGTCCGGTACGACGGGCCGCGAGCGGACTCGGCGCGTCGCCCGCTTGGGTTTGCGCGTGCGACTGAATTGC
>JBEEGK010000445.1:0-3543 GCA_041166845.1 Acidobacteriaceae bacterium | reverse complement strand
TCAATTCATAGTCTCCCGTCACGATCGGCACCGTCTGCCCATTGACCACAAGCGCCGTTAGTTCCAGCCGTAGCTGCGATCTACCGGTGAACGTTCCGGACTCTTTTGACTCCGCCAGCCGACCATAGACGGCGGCATCCCTAGAGACTATCTCGTTGCCGTCCACACGCAGCGGTTCTTCGAGGGAGGCCTGGAATCGATCGCCCACCTGATTCTGCGTGGAATCGATTGCATCGATTGTGCGCACGGAGATACGCGTTTCTGCCGGGATGGTGACATACGCCGGTGCCTTCATGCCGGAATACTCTACCGGCTGCGGTTCGCTGGGAAGCGAACTCGTCGAGGGCTTCGGCTGGTCACTTACTGGCCTTTCGGAATCAAACTTGAGCGAAACAATGTCAGCGAGGTTGTAGTTCTGCACTGAGGAGCCGACCTGGAAGCTGACCTCACTCTCCGTGCCACGCATGAACTTGCCCTTAATCAGGCTGCCATTCTTCAGTTCCAAAGAATCGGCCCACGCAAGGGACGCCCCCAGCCACAGAGCAATGACCAATCCGCAATTCCGCTTTAACTTCACGTTGACTGCTCCTTTGCAGCGTCCTGTTTCCTTCTCCTGGTTCAAGTCGATTGGGATGGCTGGGGATCTCACGACCGTACACACCTGGTTTTACTTGGACATCTTTCCGGTTTCCTATTGTGGGACCACACCGGCGGTCTCCGGCAGCGTTGACCGTTTCAGAGTAGCTGCCACGCTATGTGCCAGGTTATGGGTAGCTCGCAGGTTGCTGCCGATGAACCGAACATTACCTGCGACGACATGTTCCATCACCTGGTGGCCCTCTGGGGTGACCAACTGAATGCGAACGTTCAATTTGGTCGCGCCACTCACGGTAGTCACCGCCCGTCGGGTCTCGCTTCCCGGGGTGTAGGCTTGCACCGTTGTCTTCAGAATGAGCAGGCGGGGAACGCCCTTTGCATTGCGATCGCCGCTACGGTACAGCTGTTTGAACTGCTTCGTCTTGGCTAGCTCTGCTAAAAGACTCTCGTAAATGGCGTCTCTGAAGGATCGCTCAATGATCACGTCGCCAGGGTTGACTTTATCGACCTGTACGCTCCATTGCTGAGCCGTTCCGCTTTTCCCGCCAGTAGAGTCTTGCGCAAGCGCAGTTGGGACGTATAGCTGGAACTGCAACCCAGAGAGCAGCAGGATAAGAACCGCAACAGTTCTCGAGCGCAGCTTTGACCGCAGGAAAGCGGATAGGCTGAAGGTAGTCTTGGTTGCAGCCAGAGACGGTCTAACTGAAGACGCTCTATTTGTTTTCATGCTTCACCTCCGGAGTTTTGACCTCGGGCGGGCTCTGCGTTGTGGCTTGGATTTCTGGCGGCGCGACGTGCGCCCCCTTGGCTACAAGATCCTTCTCGAACGCTTGTCCTTGCCCTTTGCTCATCTGGAATATGGCACCGTGGAAGCCACCATTGTTATCAAGGTATTCGACCGTGAAGGTGTCATATTGCTTATGTGAGAAGAGACTGATCGCCCGTCCTCCCTCGAACGGAACCGCAGCCTTGCCCAGCGTCATCGGCACGCCGCCTATCTGTTTATCTTCGGTTCCGAGAGAAATGTCCTGAATGGAACGGATGCTCACCTGAGCTGACGGGCTCCCCTTCCGCTCGAATTGGACCATGTCGCCCTGAATCCGTAACTGCCCCTTAGCGTTAGGTCGCACTTCTTCAAACCCCAAAAGATGCGTAACATTAACCGCTCCTGCGGCTGCATCCTGTGCCTCGCTGGAGGTTTGGCCTATCGCCGCCCTGCTAAAACACAGCAGGAGGGCGAGGCAAGCGAACCCACACCCAACCGCATGAGAAGTACCCCAGAACTTCCTGGACGGAACGGTTTGTCGATTCATAATTCCTCTCCTGTTAGCCGTCGTCTGCGTAAGAGCATCCGAAGGCTCAATATACGTGATCGCCTCTTCCGCGTTCTGCACCGGTCCTAGGACTTACCCTTGAGCACCACGATGCAAATGCCGTCCCAGGTCGGATGATCCAATCCGGTTGGCGGGGCATTCCTCATCGGCACCGCTCCAAGATTTCCGGGGTCCAACTGGAAATGCATCTGCAGATACTGCCGGACAAGTATGGCGCGATTACGAGAAGATGCGAGTTGATCTGCTGCATTTCCGCCGGCCGCGTATCCTTCGATGACAATCGGGCTCTCGACAATCGAATCACCGTATTGCGCCACCGTGCTATTCAATAAGGCTCTTCCCTGAACGGTTAGCTGTTCCAGTCCATTTGGATCGCGTTGAAAGAGTTCGTCGGCAGGAAGCCACGCGCGGTAATTCGACGATCTCGTAAATAGGGCATCCTTTCGATACTTGGCCGGATCCATATGAGTCATATTGTAATAACCACGGTGGCGAAAGAAACCGCGGAAGAAGAAGTTATGCTTGAGTGCTTCCGTTTCATCCGCCATGTTTGCGGTGGCAGCATTTGCATTCGACAGAGACTCACTTATGTTGACTCCGCCCGTGACTCCCTGTTGATCCGGCCCGGCGACTTCGGCGATCGTCTGGTGAATCTGTTGGGCAGTCGCATCGAGATTTGACGCTGCGCTCTTCACGCTGGTCATCGTGTCATCCACCTTTTGAGGCAGGTGACGGGACTCGATGTCTGATATAAGTCCGTTGGCCTGTTTCGATGCGTGGCCTAGATCGGCAGTAGCCTGTTGAGTATTCGTCACCGTCTGGCGAATCTGAGTTGCCAAGGATTGATCCCGAAGCAGCATTCCTGCAGGTCCGCGTCCTTCTTTCAGGCCAAGGACAACATCATTCACGTTCGATACTGTGGTCTTTACACCGTTCAATGTCGAATTGAGGTTGCCGCCGACCGTCGTCAGGATGCCATTGGCTTGCTTGACGGTGCCATCAACATCGGCAAGCACGCCCTTTCCTTGATCGAGAAGTTCGGCAATCTCCGTGGGTTCTTTGCTTGACAGTGTTGCCTGAGCCGAGGCCGCTGGCGCTTTTGATGATCCGGGAAGGATCAGTACAAACGTATCTCCAACCACGCCCTCGGTTCCGATCGTCGCAACAGAATCGGTGCGCACGAGGCCATGCAGTTTTTCGTTGATCCGTAGCTTTACGCGAAAGCGGGATGACGGCGAATCGGGTATTGCAATATCGAGTATCTGTCCTGCACTCATCCCCCCAACCTGGACCTTGGCCCCCTTCGATAATCCAGCAAGATCCGTGAATTCCGCATAGAAATCCATGTGCCGGGCGAAAGCTTCAACTCGATTGCCGACCAAAAACAGACCGACGGTGAAGAGCGTAAGCCCGGCAATAACAAAGAGTCCGACAGTGAAAGAGCGATTCGCCATGGTTATTGCTCCGAAATTAGCTTGCGGGCCGTTTCATGCTCACTTCGCTCGACCTGGGACGAAGTCCCATAAGCGATAAGATCCCCTTTATCGAAGACAGCAAAACGGTCTCCGATGCGCCGAGCGCCGTGCACGTCGTGCGTGACGACTATGACTGT
>JBEEGK010000444.1:0-6201 GCA_041166845.1 Acidobacteriaceae bacterium | reverse complement strand
CTGTTTGCCAGTGATTTTGATCAGACCTTGACCTTCAACGATTCCGGATACGTCCTCAGCGAACTGGTTGGCATCCCCACCGCCGAATTTGAGCGCAAAGCCCGAGGGATGGCCAAGTTGAATCTGGTCCAGCAGGGAGCGGAGCTCGCATATCTTTTGTTGCACGACCCGGAATTTCGCAGCCGCGTCCGGCGCGAACATCTTTATGAAGTCGGTAAACGCATCCGCCTGAAGCAGAACATTGCGCTGCTCTATCAAATTCTCGAAAGCGGCATTCCCGGATATCACTTCGATTTTTATGTGCTGTCCGCTGCCCCCGTGGAAGTGATCCAGTCCGCATTGGAAGGCATTGTCCCCCACAACCACATTTTCGGAACCGAATTCCGATACAAAGAGTCCGGACAGATCGAATCCATTCTGCGCTGCACCGCCGGATACGGCAAAGTCGCCATGCTCGACGAGTTGCAGGCGCAACGCCAGATCGGGCCCGACCACATCACTTATGTGGGCGACGGTAGCTCTGACGTCCACGTAATGCTGCACGTCAACGTTCGCGATGGATTCACCATCGCAGTTTCCGAGGCGAAGCACGTTTCGCAAGTCGCCAAGAGAACCATCCTGAGCAGTAATGCTCTGGCAGTTCTCGCGCCTATTTTGGAGGACGTTGTCCACTGGGATCGGTTGCGCATTCGCGAATTCTTCGAATCGCGAGGGATGCTGATTCAAGAATGGGAGCGCGTGCGCACAGACTGGATTACGCTGCGGGCCGCGACCACGGACGCAGCAGTTGTTCCCGACATGGTGAATGCGCTCTAGCTGTGTTGTCCCACTGAACGGATCACTGCCGCCATTGCCTAACAACCCTGTCATGCTGAGCGCAGTCCAAGCATCCCTATGATCGCCACAGCCCCGAGGAAATAGGGACCCTTCGACGCAGAGAGTCATTCGCAAGCGAATGACTGTCTTTACTCGGGATGACGATATGGTTTGAGTTGCTCAGGGTGAAAAGGTCGCCTCGGGTCATTTGCCGCCCTGAATCCCAAAGCCTCTCTTCTTCATCTAGCAGCCATGCAACAATCAGAAAGCATTTTCCCTGTCTCCAACAATGCCTCGGGTTTCCCTGGACCTGAAATAAGCCCGGTTGCACCAAGCCCCCACAGCGACACCCAGCTGCTCGACTCTTATTCGCAAGCAGTCGTTGGGGCGGCGGAGAAAATCAGTCCGTCCGTGGTGAAGATTGATGTCGTTCAACAAGGACGCGCTCGCTCCGGCGAATCGCGCGAGCGCCAAGGCGGGGGCTCGGGATTTATTTTTACTCCCGACGGATTGATCCTTACAAACAGCCACGTTGTCCACGACGCGAAAAAGATCACAGTTTCTCTCGCCGACGGACATCAATTCCCTGCTGACACCATCGGTGACGATCCATCCACCGATTTGGCCGTGATCCGCATCGACATGTTGAATCTCGGCGGAGCCAGTTGCGTCGCCGCGCCCCTCGGGGATTCCCAGCATCTGCGTGTAGGACAGGTGGCGATTGCGATCGGCAATCCGTATGGCTTTCAATACACCGTTACCGCCGGCGTCGTCAGCGCGTTAGGACGCTCGCTTCGTTCCTACTCAGGACGCCTGATCGACGACGTCATCCAGACCGACGCTTCGCTCAATCCTGGCAATTCGGGAGGTCCGCTGGTGAATTCTGGCGGACAGGTAATCGGCGTCAACACGGCCACCATCATGGGCGCGCAGGGGCTTTGTTTCGCCATTGGAATCAATACCGCCAAATTTGTCGCGAGCCGACTGCTGCGCGATGGCAGAATCCGGCGCAGTTACATCGGAGTCGAGGCCCAGACCGCTCCGCTTCATCGCAGACTGGTGCGCTTTTATGATCTACCCAATGAGACTGGCGTTGTCGTCACGTCGGTTGCGGAAGGAAGTCCGGCGCGCAAAGCGACCTTGCGCGAAGGTGACGTGATCGTTGCTCTCGATGGAAAGCCAGTCGCGGGAGTGGACGACCTTCACCGCCTGTTGACGGATGCACGTGTCGGGATAAGCGGCATGCTGACCGTGCTTCGAAGGACGGACAAGCTTGAGTTGTCGGTGATGCCTCAAGAAGCCCGGAACTAGGCGAGTCTCTCCATTTGTTCGAGCCCATTCACTAACTTGGAGCTTCGCCCCAGTCTCATTGCATGCAAGTTATCCTGTGTGTTAGCTTCAACAAACAGCAGAGGTTAGCTCTTGCAAGCAACAGTTCCCGCCGGGCTCGACCGCAAAGAAGCTGAAGTTTATTTGCGGCTTGATCCGCAGCGGCTCCCAAAACACATCGCAATCATCATGGACGGCAACGGCCGCTGGGCGCGTCGCCGCCACCTGCCGCGTATGGCTGGACACCGCGCCGGTGTTTCGTCCGTGCGCTCCACGGTGGAGACTGCCGCGAACATCGGGATCCCGTCCATCACTCTGTATGCTTTCTCCGAGGAGAATTGGAAGAAGAGGCCAAAGGCCGAAGTAAGTTTTCTGATGAGTCTGTTGTGTCGCTACCTGAAGCAGGAAGTGCCAACGTTGAACAAGAATGGCGTCCGCATGGAATATATCGGACGCATTCACGAACTGCCGACCGCAGTGCAGGAGAAGATGGAGTGGGCACGGCAAGCGACGGCGCACAACACTGGCACAGTGATGACGCTTGCGCTTAACTACAGCGCACGCGCCGAACTAGTGGACGCCTTTCGTTCGCTGGTAGACGCAGCCTCGAGCAACGGCGGGTTGCAGCACCTGAAAATTGATGAAGAAGCGATCTCGCGGCATCTTTATACCGGCCACCTTCCCGATCCCGACTTGGTGATTCGTACCAGCGGCGAAATGCGGCTCAGCAATTTTCTGTTGTGGCAGCTGGCTTACGCTGAAATTTATGTGACTCCTACTCTCTGGCCGGAATTTCGCGGTGTCCACTTGCTCGAGGGAATTGCGGAATATCAGAAGCGTCACCGTCGCTACGGCGGATTGGGCGAAGACGCGCCCTCCGACCAGGCGGCAAAACACTCCTTGATCGCGGCCCGGGGTTAAGGGCCATTGCAACTTCTTAAGCGCATCCTCACCGCTGTAGTCCTCATTCCGATCGTATTAGTCCTGGTGCTTCGGGCTCCGGTGCCAGTGGTCGCGATCGTGGCGGCGCTTGTGGCGTTGCTCACCGTGCAGGAATTGCTGAAGCTCTCCGAGTCTTACGGGATTCGTCCCTTCTATTGGCCTACGTTTATTTTTGTAGGTGCGTACTTTATCTTGCTCGCCATTAATCCGGGCAGCGAGAAGCCATTGCTGTCCACAGCCATTTTTATTTATGGGACCGCCTTCGCGGCGGCAATAGCTCCCTTCATTTTTCTGATCGTCGGGATGCGCCGGATTGATCTCACCAGCGCGTTCCCCGCGGCCCTGACGTCAGCATTCGCGTTTGTGTACGTGGCTCTGCCTCTGGGTTTTCTGGTTCAGCTTCGCGAACAGTGGTCGGGTGCATTTCTTATTCTTTACCTGCTGTTGCTGGTGTGGGCTGGCGACATCTTCGCCTACTTTGTTGGACGTTCTCTTGGCCGGCATCTGATGTCGCCACGAGTTAGTCCTAAAAAAACCTGGGAAGGCGCCTTCGCGTCACTACTGGCAAGCCTAGTGGTGGGAATGTTGCTTTACAGATATGCGTTCCCTATCAGCACTGCGCTGTTGAACGCGCATCTAATCCAGCAACGTGATGGATATTTCGCTCTTCAGAAACCGCCCATCTGGCCGACGCTGTGGTTGTCCGCCGCCATCAACGTCGCAGCCCAGTTTGGCGATCTGGTGGAATCTCTTATCAAACGCGGAGCGGGCGTGAAAGATTCCGGGGCGTTGCTGCCCGGACATGGCGGCATGCTTGACCGCATTGATGCATTGCTCTTTGCTGTGCCGGTGCTGTGGTACTATGCGGCTTGGCGCGTAATGCAATAGCATGAGTCTGTTGCCGGACGAAGAAATCGCATTCCCCACGAATTCTTCTTCAGTGATTTCGTCCCCAATTTCATCTCAATGAAACGTATTGCCATTCTGGGTTCCACTGGTTCCATCGGGCGCAGCACGCTTAGCGTGGTTGAAAGTTATCCCGAACGCTTTCAGATTATTTCGCTGGCCGCAGGCAGCAACCTAGAAGCTGCTTTCGAGCAGGCCAAGCGGTGGATGCCACGGCTAATTTCAATCGCTTCCGAAGCTGACGCGGAAATTCTCCGCAAGAGGCTCAAGTCGGACGGCTTGGGGAACATTGAAGTCGTCTATGGCCGGGTCGGAACAGTGAAAGTAGCGACCCATCCGGAAGTGGATTTCGTCGTCAGCGCAATCGTAGGCGTGGCCGGCCTCGACGCCACCTATGAAGCAGTGAAGGCGGGAAAAGTTCTCGGCTTGGCCAACAAGGAATGCCTGGTGGCCGCCGGAGAATTAATTACCGCCGAAGCCCGCCGCCAGGGAAAGCCGCTGCTACCGATTGATAGCGAGCACAACGCCGTCCATCAGTGCTTGCGCGGAGGCAAGATGAGTGAAGTAGATCGCATCTGGCTTACCGCGTCGGGAGGGCCTTTCCTGAATACTCCGAAAACAAAATTCGCAACCATCACGGTCGAACAGGCTCTCAACCATCCAACGTGGAGAATGGGTCGGCGCATCACTATAGATTCGGCCACCTTAATGAATAAGGGGTTCGAAGTGATTGAGGCATGCCGGCTGTTCAACGTGGCCCCGGAAAAAGTAGGAGTAATTGTGCATCCGCAATCCACGATTCACTCCATGGTGGAATTTGTGGATGGCAGCATACTTGCTCAATTTTCAGTAACTGATATGCGCTTGCCGATTCTGTACGCGTTGACTTATCCCGATCGCATCCAGTCAGAGATGAGGTTTCCGCTTTCAGAACTGAGGCATTTGGACTTTCTCGCGCCCGACTTCGAGAAGTTCCCCTGCCTTCGCCTCGCATACGAAGCAGTAAGGTCTGGCGGCGCTAAACCAGTGGCACTTAATGCGGCGGATGAAGTGGCCGTGGCCGCTTTTTTGGATGGATCCATTGCGTTTTCTGACATTCCGAAAGTAATCGAAAGGGTCGTTTCAGAAGCCGGGAGCGCCCGGCAGGAATCTATACTAGAGGTGCTCGAAGCTGACCACGAAGCGCGGAGGGCCGCTCATCTTGAAATCACAGAGATGACGAATAGAAGCGCCGCGGTTTCTGTCTCTTCGCGAGTGCAGTAACAAGAAAGAACTTATGCCGCAATTTTTAATTTCTGTCATTGCCGTGGCTGTGATTCTAGGATTCATGATCCTAATTCATGAATTCGGACACTACGCGACCGCCAAACTCCTGGGAGTGCGTGTCGAGGTTTTTTCCATCGGATTCGGCAAACGCCTGCTGGGCTTCAGACGCGGCGAAACCGATTACCGAATCGCGGCCATTCCACTCGGTGGCTACGTGAAGATGAGCGGCGAGAATCCCATGGACGCCCGCTCTGGCGATCCCAAAGAATTTTTGTCGCATCCGCGCTGGCATCGCTTCATCATTGCTATTGCCGGACCTTTGATGAATATTCTGCTGGCGATTGGGTTGCTGACGCTCGTTTACATGGTGCACTACGAATATCCGGCTGTGCTGGACGAGCCTGCCATCATCGGATGGGTCATTCCGGACACTCCCGCGGCCAGGGCTGGAATTCAGCCCGGCGATCGCATTGTTCGTTTGGATGGAATGGAGAATCCTACCTGGAAACAGGTTGTCCCCAAAGAAGCGCTGAGCCCGAACCAACCACTCGACCTGACAATTCAGCGCGGCAACCGAACTCTCACGCAGACGATTGTCCCCGAAGCCTACGGACTGAATCAGATGGGCTCGGCGGGCTGGGTCTGGAAAGAACCAAGCGTCACTGTCACCTATCTCGATCACAATATGCCAGCGGAAAAGGCCGGCATTAAATTGGGCGACCAGATTTTAAGCGTGGACGGCGAGCCCGTTCCCGCATTGCAGTTCATGATTGAAGCGCTTGGACGAACCAAAGAAAAGCCGATCGCAGTCACGGTCCTTCGTGACGGACAGCAACAGACTTTCACTGTGCTTCCCGTGATGTCAGACGGTGCCGACAAAGAGAAGCGTTATCGCATTGGCATCGGCAGCGAGCCCATGAAGGTTAGTAAACTGCCTTTCGT
>JBEEGK010000443.1:0-4212 GCA_041166845.1 Acidobacteriaceae bacterium | reverse complement strand
TGCAACAACTTGCTGCGCGGTAATCTCGAGAAGTCCTGCCTCGGTTTCAGTATGTCGGGTGTGATCAGTAACGCTCGATGGACTACGCAGCACAATGCTAGTTGTTCCGAAAGGGCCGTTGCGCGCTGGATTGGTGGGTCCGAAGATCGCTACTACAGAGATATGCAAAGCGGCTGCTAAATGGAGAGGGCCGGTGTCGCCTCCGATGAAAAGCGATGCGCGGCGGGTCAGCGCGATCAATTCGGGGATGGATGTAGTAACAGCGGTCGCGTCGCCTCGGCTGGCGGATTCGACGGCGCGTGCCAGACTTTCTTCTGATGGACCAAAATTTATCACGGAAACGAAACCGTCTTTAGCGAGTGCCGTGGCTACCTCCGCATAGCGTTCAGGAGGCCATTGCTTTGCTCCCCATCCCGCGCCGGGGGTAAGCAAGATAAATCGGCCGATGTTTTTCTTTCTTAACAGTAAATCAATTTGTTGCTCGGCATGGAAGTTGGTCGGAAACTCCACTTCTGGAATTGTGAGTGCTTGCCTTGCGACCGCTTGAGCGAGAGAAATATTTTGTTCGATGATGTGTGTGCCGCTCGCCTCCACGACGTCAGTGTAGAGGATTCGAGCAGGACTCTCGCGGGGATGCGCGAATCCGTAAATGCGAGGTGCCCCTGACCAGCGCGACAGGAATGAGGAACGAATAGCACCTTGAAAGTCCACAGTCACTTCATAGTGAGGTGCGCGAAAATTCCGTACAGAACCTACGATTTCGTTCCAAGTCTGCGATGCCAGCATTGCTTTCCGCCACTGCTTCGTATTGACCGCGTGAATTTTGTCCACCAGTGGGCGTGGTGAAAATCCTTCTTGCTGAAAGGTTGCTACGAGTAACTCGGCCCAACGTTCTTCGACGAGCCATCCGAACGTTGTTTGGGGGAAAGCCGCTCGCAGAGCCGCGACTGCGGGAAGCGTGTGGATGATGTCGCCCATGGCGCCGAGGCGCACGACCAGCAATCGTTGTGGGGGAGTGAAGATGGTTTTCTTCTCAGATGAAACCTTCTCGGACGATTGCGAATTCATGAACGGCGCGGCTCGATGCGAGATCGAATGATGTCGGTGGCAGAATGATTCTTAGGATCTCCAACAATCGCCACACGACCTCCATATTCCATTAACGTATCGCGCTCGGGGACGCTGGCTTCGGTGTAATCCGTTCCTTTGGCCTGCACGCTAGGACGAATTTCACGTATTAGCGCGCGCACGTCTTTCTCTGGGAAAATTACTACGGCGTCAACGTCCGCGAGCGCAGATAGAATTTCGGCGCGCTCTTCTGCCGGCATGACTGGGCGTCCTTCACCCTTCAAAGAGCGGACTGATTCGTCGGAGTTAATGGCCACTACGAGGCGGCCGCCCAAGGCTTTCGCGCCTCGCAGGTAACGCACATGGCCGACGTGGAGCAGATCGAAGCACCCATTAGCGAGCGTGATGGAGTGACCAGCTTGCTTCCATTCGGCAACTTTGAGCTGCAGAGTTTCGCGGTCGTATATTTTGCCGGGCGTCATGAGGTCCGTTGCCAAGAATTCAGCGCAGCCTCGGTATTGTCGACGCGTGGTCGAGTGCCTGCAAGAGCTCCCGCTGCGAAACTGTGGCGGTTCCACTTTTCATCACCACAATTCCGCCAGCATAATTCGCCAGGTGCGCGGCCTCTTCGGTAGCGGCGCCAGCGGCCAAGGCAGCCGTGAACGTCGCGATGACGGTGTCACCCGCGCCGGTGACGTCGGCGACCTGATCTGAGCCGTGAATTGGGATATCTACAGGCTTATGTTTTCCATCGAATGCCGCCATGCCGTCGCGACCACGAGTAATGATTAGAGATTGAAGATTCATGCTGGCCATGATCTGTTCTCCCGCGAGGCAAACTTTCGCCCAGTCGTCGCCGATCGTCATTCCGAGAGCGTCTTCGACTTCGGACTCGTTCGGAGTGGCGGCAGTCATACCAGCGTATTGCAGGATCCGATGCCGCGAATCCAGAATTACGGGGAGACGATCGAGACGTCCTTTTTCTCGAAGGGCATTCATGATGGCGGGAGTCGCTGCTCCGTAACCATAATCGGACACCAGCAGCGCATCCGACGCACGTACATATTGCCTGGCAGCAAGAACCAGTTCGCGCTTCAAATGACGATTGGGTTCGGCATCGGATTCGCGATCAACGCGCACCACCTGCTGGCGCGCGCTGTGCGTTGTGCCGGCGAGAATGCGGGTCTTGGTTACGGTCGTGTAACTCTTGTCGCGCAGAACTCCGCTGACAGGAATGTGTTTTTTACGGAAAGCCTTCAACAATAAACGGCCAGCTTCATCGTCCCCCACGACCCCTACAGGAAGAACGCTCACTCCCAAGTCGGCGAGATTGTTGATAGCGTTTGCACCTCCGCCTGGGAGCACGGTGCGCTCGCGATGCTTGAGGATCAGCACGGGCGCTTCGCGCGAGACGCGCGATATCTCTCCGTAGACGAACTCATCGGCGACGAGGTCTCCGACGACAGTGATGGTGACCTGGGAAAATCCTTCGACTAGTTTTCGGAGACGGTCGATCTGTTTAGTATATTTATTCATTGCGTTGGTATCGTGTTTTTCAGCTTCGCGACTTTTTAAAACTACAAAGATTTTCTCACGTCGTCCGTCTGCGCTCCGCAATGATACGCAACATCGTGTCCAGAGCGTTATCGGAATCTTCCAATTGCATTGTCACTTTGGCGATGGCGAGGGGATGCAAAGAGGAGGCCAGGCTTTGGAGGTTGATGACGTCTTTTTCGGTGGTGAGAAAGCCTTCCGCGTTGTGTTTGTCGCGGAGCCTTAGCAAACTACTGACATCGTCCTTGGTGTAAGGATGGTGGTCGCGAAAAAACGCGTGTGTCGAGGGTTCGATGCCCGCAGCTTGGACTTGTGCCAGGAAATTCTTTGGACGAGCGATCCCGCAAAAAACCAAGGGGCGCGCCGGGGCATTCTCAAGGTGAATTCCACGGTGCACCTTCCATACTGTTTTCCCGTGCGCTGCTCTTGGCAACTGCGACACGTGATTCGAAGAAACGTCGTTTGTGAAAACGATGACATCGGCGCGCTGAAGCGATTGCGCGGGCTCCCGCAGCCGTCCGATCGGAAGAAGGGAGTCAGTGAAATCCTGCTGGCTAGTTAACACAATGTCGAACTGGCGACGCAGCCTGCGGTGCTGAAACCCGTCGTCGAGCAGATGAAGAAGAGGACCGAATTGCTTTTCGGCGAACAGCCCGGCCCGATAACGATCGGCGCTGACGACGACTGGAACCTGCAAACGGTGGGCCAGAAGAAGAGGTTCGTCCCCATACTCGCAGGGCGAGCTATTTTCAATCACCAGACATGTAGCGTGGCTTTTTCTTCCGTAACCCCGAGATAAGATATCGAACCTTATCGCTCGTGATTTAAGCAGCTCTCCGAGCAGAATCACAAAGGGTGTCTTGCCGGTTCCGCCGACGGAAAGATTGCCAATGCTGACAACCGGGCCTTGTAACGAATTTTGTCGCAGAACGCCGCGATCATAAAGAGTGTTTCGGGTACGGACTGCAACTCCGAAGATAGATGAGAGCGGATTCATCCAGTGTGGACCGGAGATTCCGCGGCGTGGAGAGAATCAGGACGTTCATCACTGGGCAGCAACTTCCGCAATTCGGACATCGTTCTCTTCGTCGCTCCCATTTGTTCGCGCACGGTTTCAGCGGCACTGCGTCCGAGAGCGACACGCTCGCTGTTTTCTCCGTTCATGTCGTTTGCGATCAGTTCCATAAAAACCAGCGGCAACTCGGCGGGACCGACGATCTTTACAGCCTCACGGGATGCAAACAGCTCGACGATATCGCGGAAATTCTCGGTGTGATTTCCGACCACGATGGCGACGCCGTGCTGGGCCGGCTCGATGATATTGTGACCTCCGCAGGGAACGAGGCTTCCGCCGACGAATGCAACATCCGCCAACGCATAAAGCGAAGTGAGTTCGCCGATGGTATCGAGAAGTAAAACTCCGCCGGCCAGGGGTTCACCCTTCCATGTGGAACGCCGCCAATTCGGCATTCGCAAATTCTGAAGCAGTTTGCTGACTTCCGCAAAACGCTGGGGATGGCGCGGAGCCAGAATCATCATTGCCTTGGGATAGCTCGCGATTACGTTTTGAAATGCTCGCAGCAGCAAGGG
>JBEEGK010000442.1:0-2846 GCA_041166845.1 Acidobacteriaceae bacterium | reverse complement strand
GATGCCGTAGGGATAAGCATCCGTGCGGAAACCGCCCGCGCGCTCCAGCACTGAACTCAAGCGCTCGCCTTCCTGAATACCGTAGGTTCCGGGGTGAACAACCTCACCCTGCACAGAAATGCTGGCGCCTCGATCATTCCATCCTGACAGCTGCCGGATGGTGAGAACGTCCCCGTCGTGCAGACGCACGTCGCTGTCGGGCTCTCCAGCAAGGGCTTTCGCGATGGGCACTAGCTGGTGGTCCCCGATTATTTTTTCGCCGTGCTCGACGGTGTAGCGGGTAAGATCCGCCTGCTCGCTGAAAGCGCTACGCTTGAGGCCGCCCGACAAGCGAACCAGCTCAGCAGCTGTCATATTGTCGCCCAGAGGATATCTTCCGGGGCGGCCAACCTCTCCTTCGATCGTCACTGCGGCAGGATCTGTCTTCAGCAGATTTCTTTGTACGAAAACTCTGTCGGTCGGCTGCAGCAGGATGTTCTCTGCGCTGTCTCCGGTGAGAGCTTTGGACAAGTTTGCGCTCAGGACTTTTAGCTTTCCGTCTTCGGTCCGTCTAAAAACCTGAACGTCGTCTAAACGCGCTTCCGGAGTTGTGCTGCCAGCGAGGAAGATGGCATCGCGCAAATAAGTCGCGCCATTGGTGACGTGATCGCCAGGTTGCCTTACCTCGCCACTAACGGTGATTACAGGAGAGTCTTCGAAATCGTAGCGGCCGAAAACGCGTACGGTATCGAAGGGCTTCAATACAAAGTTCTGGTCCTTGCCACCGAGGGCGTCATCGAGATTAAAAGCCAGAACTTCCGGAGTGTAGTCGGGAGCTTTCAAACGGATGATCTCGGCATGCTGCTTATAAGGCTCGGGCAGAACGTCCTTATAAGAGCCAATTAGATCGCTGACCTTCATGCCGTCGCGATAGGCGTACTTCCCCGGCCGGAACACATGCCCGTCGAGGTAGACAGTCTTGTCAGCGAACGCAATGATCGGAGAAATTTTGACTTTGTCGCCATCCTGGATTTTGAAATCTTCGAGCGCCTTGGTGACCGCTGCCTCGTTATTGTTTTCTGGAACGTCCAATGCGAGCATGCTACGGCTTTCGTGCGCCTGAATTCGCTCGACATCCACGTGGCGCAAGGTGCCGGTAGCCAATACTCCACCCGCTAGTTGCAATACGTCGGCAAGGTCCTTTTCTTCGCCGAGCTCGTAGATTGCAGGTCGTCGCACCATACCTTCAATCGTTACTTCCGCCCCGAGAGGAGGAATCATGACGGTGTCACCGGATTCCAGTCTCTGCATATTGGAACGTATGCCCTGCAAGAGGAGATCGTAAACGTCCACCTGCTGCACCAGTTCCTTGCCGCGGAAATGTTTCAGGATACGGATGGAGCCGCGAGAGGTTGGGCCGCCAGCCTCATATAGCGCATTTAGGGGAGTAGAAAGCGAGCTGACATCGTAAGCCCCCGGCCTCTGCACATCTCCGACGACATATACGCGAACAGTTCGAAGGCGCGCCAACGAGACGTCGGCTTGCACATCGCGGAATTGGGTTCTCAATGCGGACTGGACCATATGCTGCACATCGCCCAGCGTTTTTCCCGCGACCTGAATGCTTCCGGTTTCGGGCAGAGAGACTCTTCCCTCTCTATCTACGACGCGACGCAAACGCTGAGAGACCGCGCCCCATAGATCAATACTCAACCCGTCCCCTGGACCCAAAACGTAATCCGGCCCGGCGGGAAGATCCATCGGTAGCTGGTCGAGATTGCCCGTTCCTTTGCGAAAGACGTCGGCACCGAATCTTTCCAACACCGGCGGACGCTGTGAATACTGGGAGTAGAGGTCGTACAACGAAGGAACATCAGCGTAAGGGTTCGACGAATGACGCAGCTGTGGCTGATCGTGGCGGGTTGTAGGGAATTGCCTTGAAGAAGTACGGCTTGGGTTTTCCAGCCGTGCCTGTTGAGGCAACTGCGATTCGTCATTTTGCGATTGATCGAACGAAGGAAGCGAAGCGCCGCCCGGCGCGGAAGGTCCGGAACCCGAGGCCGCGCCGCCGGTCAAACTTGCCAGGGTAGATGGATCTAATTGGGACGCCGGACTCAGGCCGCCCTTCCCGCCCGTGCGGGATTGCAAAAGCGCTGACAACTGATCGGGACTAACCCCCTGCATTCCAGCAATTACGTCGAGGGGCAGGCCAGTCGAGCCCGCTCCGCCACTATCCAGGTTTGATAGATCGCCGTTCGGAGATTGCGCTTGCGCGCGTTCTACCGCGCGCCGAGGATCGTCCACTGGAGCATTTTGCTGATCCTGTGGATTCTGACCACCGCCACCCGGCGTTTGCATTTGCCGGTTGCCATTTCCGTATCCGCCGACACCGTTTTGATAATCACGACGTTGCCAATACTCGTCTTCCTGACTTCGTCCAGTCTTTCCTGACGTCTGCAGAGAAGAAGTGCCGGAATAGAGGTTGGCCATCCTTCTCTGCTGATCGTTTTCTAACTCTTCTTTGCTGGGTTTTACTCGAATGTATTCTCGGTCTTCAATTTCGCGGGTTGCGATTACACGAATATTTTCGTCGCTACGGACAAGGCGATACAAGGCCTCGTCGGTCAACTCCCGCGGATCCAAGATTCGTCCCTGTTCGAAAGCTTTACGCACCAGCATCTTTTTTACTTGCAGCAAAAGGCCCGGCTCTTGCTCGAGAATTGAGATGATTTTTTCTGGAGAGAGCGAGACCATCTCTTCGGCTGCCTGCTCGGCGCGGGATTTGCTGGTGTCGTCCGAAGCATTGCGGTTGGGAGAATTTGGAGTAGAAGCTTTGACTTGAGCCAACGTGCTCATAGTGGAAAGCA
>JBEEGK010000441.1:0-5906 GCA_041166845.1 Acidobacteriaceae bacterium | reverse complement strand
AGTCTGAAATGCAGCCAGACCTCAGATTTCAAAGGAATATAACGGATTTGTCCGTTCTTGTTGTGAGTGATCATAATTTGCCGCCGCCGAACCAGGTCAACATCATTCCAAGCTTATATTATTCGCTCCGTCTCATCCCCGTATTGAGAGCTATGTCCAGCTCTGGTAAATGCACGCCCTGCTTCGTTCTGATAGCGGTCCGGAACATCTGGTCTTCGTCGGGGTGACCTTGGTTCAGAAACCTGATCCTCCCGTTGTCCTCCTTCCTCCAAAACAGCGTTGCTGGGCTGGAACAAGACACGCTACCGTGCTCGATTGCAAGGCGATAAATCAGGGAAATCATCGCGGCGTAAGGTTTAGGGTCGCTGGCTTCCACTGGCTTTGCAAATGAAACGAGCGCCTGAATTCCTCGATCAGCGACCAAGTGCCCAAAAGCATCATCAAGCGTGTTTAGTCTCCGAGCATCTGTGCCCCAAGTCTGTAAGCACTAGCCATAGCTTATTCGTAGATTTGATGGAGTATTCGGACCTGTATAAATTGGGTCTTTGGTCTGTTAATTGGTTCGTTGTGGATTTACCCTGATCGAAGAGACTTGAACAAAGACCGTCGAGATCGAAATGCAGATAATCGCGATATCGCACAGGACAGAAGGCAGCTTGCCAGATGCGAAGATAATGGGGGCAACTGTCAGGGATTAAGGAAAGACATTCAACATGATCGTATGGATCGCGCTCGCGACCAACGGGACATCAATCACGATCGTCGTGATCTGAACAAGGATCGCAGGGACCGAAATAAAGACCAGCGGGACATCAACCACGACAAAAGAGAGCTGCATGAAGATCGCCGTTAGTCTTCGGCGACAATGCTGCCTCGTCGCTTAGCAGACCAGGAAGTTGTATGGCACCACCCTCGCGTGGCGCCATACAAACGAGCTTAGGGAATCACGAACTGCGTGCCGCCTCGAGTGATGTCGCGTTTACCAGTGCTGCTGGCTGTGAATGTGCTCCCCCGCAGACCGGCTAGCACGGACTTGTGTCCGATAGCGGGACCATGTGTGACCTTCGAATTTAGCTGCGATACCGGCACTGAGACGTTGATCGTGTTATTCAACGTGTCAAAACTTCCCTGCGCGGGACCCTGATCAGTGTAGGTAATGGTGCCGTCCGAATTTCTGACAGCTGTTCCCCACACAAACGCCCGTGCTCCGGTAGGATCGGTCGAGGCTTTCAGGTAAAACTGATCGCCCCGATCGGATAGCGCAAAGCTGTATTCATTGTAAGGATTGCCTGGAATCCCACTCTGGCTACCGGTTTTGCTGACGCCCGCAAACGGAGCGTTGGCAGTGAAGTGAACACGCCAGACTGAATCCGGTGGCACCACCGCAAGGTTCGAGACCTGCATGGCGCCCTGAAGTATCACGTCACTGGGATTCACCGGATTCGGTTCTGAGTGATACCTGACAGAAAGGATGTCGAGCGGATCGCTCGTAGGTGTCACCACCAGCAATCCATTCGCGACATCATGCGCGAAGTCGAGCACCTGAGCGCCATTTGCCGGAAGCTTGGGTGCTGCGGGAACTCCGGCGCCTTGCACAGCTCCGCCAGTGCTTGAGCCGGCGGTACCCGGTCCATTCAACTGATGAGTGACATAGGTGTGCCCGTCAAAATCGTTGTGATCGTCTGTATAACCGATGACAGCGGCCCCGCGAGGATCGAACGATACCTGAAAATAGTCAATCAGATTTCGATTCGCGGTCCCAGTCAAACCACCCTCCGAAATATTGCCGGCATGAATGTAGTGGTCACTCGGGTTCACCTGCCGGAAGGTGGGCACGGAGCTGAGCGCGTTCAAGGTTACTGCGTAGAAGACCTTCCAGTTCGCATTATCGTCATTGGTAGCGTCAGTTGTTCCGTACCAGACGATGCCCACCGTGCCGGGATTCGCTCCTACTTCAAGGTGGGGAAATACGCTCGTTCGAGTCTGCGCACCGTCGCTGACGCGAACAGGACGGCTCCAAGTCTTAGCCTTGTCCGTCGAATGAACCAGGAAAATATCGTGGTCATTAGAATACGCCGCGTAAACTGTCCCATCGCCTCCCACCTTTACTGGGAAGAAGATGTGCGCCACGCCGTTGGGATCGCTGGCAGCTACAGTGCAGGCATAGCTTGCAGGCGGCACGGCCGGAGAAAGCGGAACACCCACGCATACCTGTCCGGTAGAGCCGCTCACATAAACTGTCCCGTCTTTCTGATCTACTGCGATGCCTCCGGTTTGCCCGATAAGGCCTGCGGTCACCGCCGGACCATAGGTTAGCCCACCGTCGTCCGAACGCTGGATCTGAGTTAGCGCCGGCGCCAATGTTCGGTAGAGCAGGTACACCGATTTTGGTCCGTAGAACTCCATCCATTGGCGGTCATCGGCGGCAGCGCCTCCCGGAACATTACCCAGGGGATTGAGCGTAAAGCTCACGCCGCGATCAAGCGAATTTCCTACCGATAGGTTCGCCGCAACCAAGCTCGAGAACGCCAGAATCGCCGGATTGTTATTAGTGCCGGTGCTCGTCGGGTGCCCAACAGCGAGATCAATATCCCCTCCGCCATCTCCGCCTGTTTGAAATGAACACTCGGGAGGAACTTGTCCAGTGAGCGAATCCGGCTGGCAACGATACTGCGGATTTCTCATGTAGGGATCAAAATTTCTGCTGCCGGGTTGCAAATCGTTGTACCAGAGATCAACGCCTCCGGGAACGCCGCGAATCGCGCCCACATAGAAGTTGCCATAGTTGTCTGTGCGGCTGCTCGGCTCCCCATCTCTGGGCGCGACCGGAGCTTTATCCGCAACATTGGGAGAGAACTGAATTCCTCCCTTGATATAAATCCCCGTTCCGGGCGCTGGCTTGTTTATGACTGTCACGGTTGCATTGTATTGATCGGCACCCGGAGTAGTGGCGAAGTATGTCGCATTAATGGCGTATGCTCCTACTCCTGTCGCACTCGGGTCTATGACCGCCTCTTCTGAGTTTTCCGGCGCGCCTCCAGTCGAACTGGCGACCACAGGGCCAGCAACCGTGCCCTGGTGAATAAACAGATCATAGTCATTGGCGGATACGCTCCAACTAATTTTTACGTCAATCAACTTCACAGCCCATTGGGCCTGGGTTCCAGTCACTGTCAGCGCGTAAGAATCGCAGTTTACATCTTCCTGACATACCGACTCATTGGCAGCGCCCGTGCCTGTCGCATCGCCGGTAAAGGTTACTTTCGCACCCAGCGCAGGCGCGATGCTTCCGGAATCTATATCTGTTTGAGTGAAGGCAAAAGACGCGAACAGCAACATGGCGAAAAGCAATATTGGATTGGGCAATGTTCTCGACACCTGCGGGAAAGTGCGCATAGTGACTCCTCCGATGAACTGGCAGAAAAAGCGTTTATGACAGAGATTCCCGTGCTGTAAAAGGTTGTCTGAAGGTCACCTTTTTTCTCGCTGATTGCAGATCTCCCTAAAAGACAACCGGCTTTCTTCTTCCAGGGAGCCTCTTTGAGTTTCCCTTTACTCAAGCCGGTCGAGATACCTATCCTTCGCCGTGTAAAATGCTCCGGCACTTCAAATTCAGTCAATCGAGAAATGGTGGCCCATCCATGAAGGGGAGACAGTCTTGTTCGCGAATTGTTCATCTTTTTTTTGCTTTGTTGTTTGTACAAATTTTCCTATCCCTTGGGATCCTCGCTCAAGAACGCCGCCCGATCACCCTTGACGACATGGGCGCCATCCGCGAAGTGGACGAGCCGCAGATTTCTCCGGCCGGGGATTGGGTGGCTTACACCGTGGGCACGATTGACTGGGACGAGGATGAGGAGATCACGCATTTGTGGATGTCGAGTTGGGACGGCAAGCGCAGCGTTCCGCTGACTTTTGGAAAGCATAGCGAGAGTCATCCGCGGTGGAGTCCGGATGGGAAGTGGCTGGCATTTCTTTCAAGCCGCGAGGAAGATGACGACATTGATCAAGTCTGGATGCTGAACCATGACGGCGGCGAAGCCCAGCGGCTTACAGATTTCAAAGGGTCGATCACAGAGTTTGAGTGGTCTCCGGATGGCAAACGGCTCGCGATTATTGCCCGCGATGAGGACTTGGCGAAAACTAATAAGGACAAGAGTAAGGAGAAAGACAAGCCAAAGAATCCGAAGCCGCGCATCATTGACCGCTATTACTTCAAGGAAGACAAGAGCGGATATCTTGGAGAATTACGCTCGCATCTTTACTTGTTCGACGTTGACGGACGTTCTGCGGAATTGCTCACCGCGAAGGGATTCGGAGAAACGCAGCCGCAGTGGTCTCCGGATGGCACGCGAATTTCTTTTGTCAGCAAGCAGGGCACGGACGGGGATCGCAATCGCAACTACGATTTGTTTGTGATTGACGCCAAGCCGAGTGCGACAGCGCGGCGGGTCAGTCCGGAGCAAGGCGTTGCAAGCGAGCCTGAGGCCCAAGGTCCGCCGCGCTGGAGTCCGGACGGAAAATACATTGCTTACGTACAGGCCACCGACCCGAAGCTGCTCGATTATGGGGCCCATCACCTTGCGGTTATTCCGTCCGAGGGAGGAGAAGTCAGAGTTCTGGGGGGCGCGCTGGATCGCAATATCAACAAGCCGGTGTGGTCTTCGGATGGGAACGCGATCTATGCATTGCTTGAAGACGATCGCACCGATTCGATCCAGCGTATTCCGTTAAATGGCGCACGAGGCGATTCCAGGACAGCAAAGGAAGGTCCACTCGAGCCGGTCACGGTTGGGCGTCGCGAGGTCACTTCGTTCGACATCAGCAAAGATGGCCACTTCATCGCGCTGGTCAGCACTCCGGATACCCCAGCGGAAGTGTTTGCGGTGGAGAAACAAAACCTGCGCCCGCTTAGCGCTCAGAATCAGGAATTGTTTTCCAGGCTGAAACTGGCTACCACGCGGGAGATTTCGTTCCCCAGCAAAGACGGCACTACCGTGAACGGATTCATGGTCCTGCCTCCTGACTATCATGCGGGCACAAAATATCCCACGCTGCTACGCATTCATGGAGGCCCGGTCTCTCAGTTCAATAATGAGTTTGATTTCGAGTGGCAGTATTTCGCGGCGCAGGGATATGTGGTAGTTGCGGCGAATCCTCGGGGAAGTTCGGGCAGAGGAACAGCTTATTCCAAGGCGATCTTCGCGGACTGGGGAAATGTGGACGTTCAGGACGTGCTCGGCGCTGTGGACTATGCCGTTGCACAAGGCATCGCCGACCCGCAACGTCTGGGAGTTGGCGGGTGGAGTTATGGAGGCATGCTCACGAATTACACTATCGCCAGCGACACTCGTTTTAAGGCAGCAACCAGCGGTGCTGGTATTTCGGACATTCTCGCGGGCTACGGTACCGACCAATATGTTCGCGATTATGAATTAGAGCTTGGCTACCCTTGGCAGAACAGTGAAGGATGGATGAAGGTATCCTATCCATTTTTTCACGCTGATCGCATCGTCACGCCAACGTTGTTTCTGTGTGGAGATAAGGACTTTAATGTGCCCTTGCAAAATTCAGAACAGCTTTACCAGGCGCTGCGCTCATTGGGCCGCGACACAAAGCTGATTATTTACCCGGGACAATTTCACCAGTTCACTGTTCCGTCTTACCAGCAGGACCGTTTACTTAGATATATCGAGTGGTACGGGAAATATCTCATGCCGAAGAAAGCGAATTAGCCCACATCCGCAGCGGGGGCTACGTTGCAGCCCCCGCGGATGGCTCCCATGCACCTGCTCAGATTCAGCCTTATTTCTTGGCCCTTCTTCGCGCTGGCGCCTTTTTATGCTCACCGGTGGTACTGATCAGCGTCAGATAATCTTTGGCGTTGAACGGATAGCGGTGCGTGG
>JBEEGK010000440.1:0-3982 GCA_041166845.1 Acidobacteriaceae bacterium | reverse complement strand
AGCGGCGAACGATTGGTACTTACCGCGCATATCAGCATACCCAGGGCGCGTCGTTTGTCCAGCTGATGACCGATCCAAAAAGATTCGGCAAAGACTACCCCGCGCTGTCTGAAAAGATCACTAAATTTGCGAATGTTGACAGCGATGATTTATGGCTGCTGGCGGGAGCGCTCAACAAGCCGGAAGTTGCAGCCGTGGCGGAACAGACAGAAAAGCACTTTTGCGAGAAGTGCGGATTCCTGCGCTTAGACCTGGCGCAAAAATATGCCGCCAAGCACGGTGCATTTCAGCGGCAGGATTACAAATTTCTCTGGGTTACCGACTTCCCGATGTTCGAGTGGGACAACGACAGCAAGCGCTGGAATGCGGCGCACCATCCTTTCACTTCTCCCCATGAAAACGACATGGACAAGCTGGAAACCAGCGCCGAATCATTGCGCGATCCTAAATCTTCACTGGGCGAAATTCGGGCGCTCGCCTATGACGTAGTGCTGAACGGCACCGAATTGGGTTCGGGATCCATTCGTATCCATCGGCAGGACATTCAAAGCAAAATCTTTCGCGCGCTCGGCATGTCGGAAGAGGAAGCGCGCTCTCGCTTCGGTTTCTTTTTGGAGGCACTCGAGTATGGAACTCCTCCGCACGGCGGAATCGCTCTGGGCCTCGATCGAATTGTCATGATTCTCGCTGGCGCAGACAGCCTGCGCGAGGTGATTCCATTTCCAAAAACCGCCAGAGCAGTGGACCTGATGGTGGATGCCCCAACTCCGGTCAGCCAGGCACAATTGAAAGAGTTGGGGATAGAAATCAGGAAGAATCTCAGAGGCTGAAGTCCCGGACCATCGGCTAAATCAACTTAGCGGCTACCTCTTGCGAACAGCTATCCGGCGGTGCCTGAGGCTTTCGCCGGGACGCGGCACCCGCGGCGCAGGCTCGGCTTTTGTGGGCGTGATCTGAATCAAGGTCCGGTTTCCCGCGTGAAGAAAGCTCAACTCACGAGCCGCGAGCAATGCCTTGATTGCGTCCTGCACGCGCGAGCGGGGCACAAAGTTGCCAAAGAAGGTTTCGATCTCCTGCTGGTCGGCAGCAATCATCGAATCCAGATATTTGGAAACCAGCGCGGTTAGGGCTTCACCGACCGACAGGTTCATTCCTTCGCGGACGGAGTCCGGCGACCAGCGGTAGAGCACGTCCCAGGACGATCCTTCGGCGGGATTGTAGTCCACGCGGGTAATTCGCAGCCGCGACCACAATTCGCCCAGCGCGTGGTCGAGCGCAGCAAAGGAAATGCTGCCGCCGAGCTCCTCGCGCATTCTTTGCTTCGAGACGGGGCCTTCGCGGCGGACAATCTCGAAGACGTCGCATGCCAGTTGCGAATACTCCGAGCGCGCCCCAGCTTTCGGGGCCAGCTTGGGATTTCTTTCTCCGACTAAAGCGTAGAAATACGGGAATATCGAAGCTGCGACCAGCAGTCCGTTATTTTCATCCATCAGGTTCGCTTCGAAAGCATCGCGCTCGCGCAGCATGCGAACCATCAGTCCGGTGGCTTCCTGCGCTCGCGGATCAGCGAAAGAATCCTTCCATTGAGGCAGGTGAGAATCCGAGCCAACGAACGCCCCGATTAACGTCGGCAACAAAATAGGCTCGCGCTTGGGATACATCATGCAGAATCCAACTGACTCGATGAATGCGCGAGCGTCTTGCAGCGTGCGCACCGGATTCCCGTTGAGCCGCCACTTCTCCTGTCGAAGCTGCGCGATATCTTGATCGGCCATATGAGCTGAGTCTTATCTTTTCAAATGCGCTTAAACGCCTTTTGAATGTCTTTCATTGAGTATCGCAGAACAATTGGACGTCCGTGCGGACAACTCATGGGACATTCCGTCTTTGCCAGTTCCGCAAGCAGCCACTCCATTTTGTTTTGTTCCAGCCGCATGTTGACTTTGATAGCGGCGTGGCAGGCGATAGAAGCTGCAATCCGTGTGCGAACTTTCTCGAGGTTCAGGGCCTGATCTTCTTGGGCAAGCTGCTCCAGCAATTCGTGCAGCATGTTGTCCACTTGCGAGGCATCAATTCCCGCGGGCGCGATTTTGATGGCAATGCTTCGCGTGCCGAATGGCTCCGCTTCAAATCCATTTTTGGATAGCTCGTCAGAAATATCGGCGAAGACCGCCTGTTGGGCGGGCGTGAGCTCAACGATCAGCGGCATCAAAAGGCGCTGGCTCTCGGCTTGCAATGCTGCGCGCTGTTTCACGATTTTCTCGAACAAGACACGCTCGTGCGCGACATGCTGATCAATGATCCACAGGCCTTCGTGATTGACTGCGAGGATGAATGATTGTCGAATTTGTCCGAGGGGCGTCAGCGTAACGAGTGAGGGCGCAAGTTCGCTCGTGAGATCAACTTCTTCCAGAATGGCAGGAATGCACGCGTCGCCAGCAACAAAGCCATTAGAGCGGACAACCGGCAGTGCAGCATTCGCATAAATTGCCATGCTGCCGTCGAACTCAAGGCTGCCGGACACAACCGGAGGCGCCGTTGCTTGCAGAGAAAAAGTGTGAGCAAGGCCAGTCCCTTCAGGAAATCCTCCTCCAACGATTGGGGCGCCCTCCGCCGCAGCCGCATTCGCCCCCAGTGTGAGCGAAGCCCTCGCCGTCGGATGCGCCGATAGTTCCGTCATAAACTGTGGCACCGGCCGCGCTTTCATCAACGCCGCGCGCACCGAGTCGCGCACAAAATCGTGCAACACCGTTTGCTGCCGGAAACGGACTTCCGTTTTAGATGGATGAACGTTGACATCCACTTCGGCGGTAGGCAGCTCAAGAAACAACAGCACCACGGGATAGACCGTCGGCGGAAGAATGTTGCGATAGGCCTCGGTAAGCGCGTGCTGCACGAGCCGGTCGCGAATCAGGCGTCCGTTCACGAACACATAAATCGAGTTGCGGTTGAGTTTTTGTATCTCAGGCTTGGACACGAATCCGTGCATGCGCAATGCCCCCGGATCGCTGGGGCCAGCCTTCGTGTCCTGCGCTCTTCGCCACGGCGGCGGCTGCGGCAAGCCGAGCCGTTCGAGAGGCTGCGTCGCTGCGACGGGGATCAGTTGCTCGAGAACTTCTTTGCCGAAGACCTGATAACTGCGCTCGCTGTGTCCTGCCACAGGAGGCGCTACCAGCATGGCGTTGGTTGCGGAGTGCAGTTCAAAATGCTTCTCTGGATGCGCCAGCGCATAGTGCGTGACTAACGATGCGATGTGGGAAAGCTCGGTGGATTCCGCTTTAAGAAATTTCTTGCGCGCCGGAGTATTAAAAAACAAATCGCGAATCGTGATCGAAGTTCCCGACGGCAGTCCTGCCTCTTCGACCTTGGCAATCTTGCCGCCGTTAATTTCCATGATCGTGCCTGAGGCTTCGTCGGCAGCGCGAGTCTCCAACCGCAGACGACATACAGACGCGATCGAGGGCAAGGCCTCGCCACGGAAACCCAGGGTTGCGATGCTGAGCAGGTCTTCAGCTTCCTTCATCTTCGAGGTCGCGTGACGCTCGAAGGCAAGGAAAGCGTCGTCGCGTACCATACCGCATCCGTTGTCGGTGATCTGAATCAGTTTCCTGCCGCCGGCTTCGACGTGGATCCTGATGCGAGTGGCACCGGCATCCAGCGAGTTCTCTAGAAGCTCCTTCACTACTGAGGCCGGACGCTCCACCACCTCGCCTGCGGCGATCTTATTGGCAACGGCTTCGGAGAGAACGTGGATGCGTCCCATGGTTTATCGGATCAGGAGTGCGTCGTCAGTTTCGCAGATGGTGGCGGGGAAGGCAAAGTTGGATTTGCGAAAGTGAACATCACAGCACTGTGACATTCGCTCGTTCCCCCAAATAGACTTTTCTCCCGGACACACCTCGCCCACGTGTAAAATCGTCCTCACTTTCTACTGGTAACAAACCTGAGATGACAGAGCCCCAATCCCGCAAGCTTATTATTG
>JBEEGK010000439.1:0-15850 GCA_041166845.1 Acidobacteriaceae bacterium | reverse complement strand
GTAATTGTGTCTGCTAAGTACGCGGGCGCCAGAGTTCGAAGCTCGGCCGCAGGAGGATCCTGCTGCAAGACTGATTCCCATCCTGCGAATTTATCGCGCTCGACTCTTTTTTCAGAAGTGCTGAGCTCTGAACCCGTGGCCGTACTCGCAAGGATCGCGTCCACCAGTTCGCGCACGGTATAGATCTCCGCGAGCTGCGACTCTGCGACACCGCCGCCCAGTTGCTGTTCCAGCGCGACCAGAAGTTCCACGCGCTGCATGGAATCGAGTCCTAGATCGAGTTCGAGATTGTCGGACGGTAGAACAGTATCGTTGGATGATTTCGACGATTGTTTGATTATCGAAATAGCTTTCTCGACCACAGGCTGCCTGAGCCATGCCGAGTCGCTTTCAGAGAGCACGGTAGGTGGACGCACCTCTGCATCAGACTCATTTCGCCCGCGCGTCGCCCGGACGCGCTTTTCAACTTCAAATCGTTTAACTTTGCGCGTGGTGGTGCGCGGCAAATCCTCCTGCCATATTTCATAGCTTCCCAGCCGCTTAGTGGAAGGCAATTTCGCGGAGAGCCCGTCTATATCAAAGCGGATCACTTCCCTCGAATTAACGACTTTTCGCTCTTTCAGCACATCGAAGTTCGGCACCACGACTGCGTGCAGCTTGTCGGACCCTGGGCCAAGATCCAGTCCCATCACGCAAATCTCCTTGATGAACGGAGACCTCTGATAGTGAGTTTCGATCTCCTCGGGATAGATATTCTTGCCATTGCTCAGGATGATTACTTCTTTTTTGCGGCCGGTTAAAAACAGATTGCCGCCCGAATCGAGGTAGCCGAGGTCTCCGGTATGCAGCCACCCGTCTTTCAAGACCTGCGCGGTGGCGTCGGGCCGATTCCAGTAACCCTTCATAACGATCGCACCACGAATTGCGACTTCGCCGATTGGCACTGCTCTATTTTCCGGCTGGGCGGCGTCAATTATTTTGACTTCGACGCCCTCTAGAGGCTTGCCCACCGAACCGATCACGTTGTCTCCGGGAGAAGCCGCAACGGCGCCTCCGGTAGTTTCAGTCAGGCCGTAAGCTTGCAGAACATCAATGCCCAGAGCATGAAAGTCAGTGGCGATTTGAGGATCAAAGGGCGAGCCCCCGGTCACTAGGTAGCGCATCCTCTCGCCAAAGATGTCATGTACCTTGCGGAAGAAGAGTTTGCCGGGATTGAATCTGAAGCGGCGTGAAAATCGAGTGATCGCCATCATCACAGCAACTACCCCGCGCGAGAGTCGACCTTGTTTGCCGATTTCTTTGAAGATGCGCTCGTGAATCAGATAGAAAAATTGCGGGACGACCGCGAAGGCAGTGATGCGACGGTCTTTCAATGCGCGCAGCAGTTCGGTGGTGTTTAGCGTTTCGAGATATACGACCCGGGACCCATTCACCAGAGGCAATAGTAGATTGGCCATTTGCGACAGAACGTGAAAGAGAGGGAGTATTCCAAGGACAGCATCATCGGGTCCAATTCGCGCCCAGGAATCGACTGCCTCTACTTCGCCCAGCAGATTTGCATGCGTGAGCATTACGCCCTTGGGGTCGGCGGTTGTCCCGGATGTATAGAGCAGAGAAGCCAGGGCGTTCGCAGAAATATTGTCGGAAGAAAAAATCTTCTGAGACGAGGAAAACATCGCGTCTAGATCTGACGCGACATGAGTACTGTATGTTTTCGAATCTACAGCTAACTCCCCGGGATTGGTAAGAATGATCTTGATTGGCATTTCGGAGATCGCCTCGACAGCGGTCTGCAGATATTTCGAATTGCAGAACAATAGCGAGGCGCCGCTGTCTTTCAGCAGAATTTGCACTTGGTCGGCGTGAAACGCTGTGTCTAACGGTACGGCGGTGCATCCAGCAGCGATGATGCCAAGAAAACTTGCCACCCAGCGTGGATGGTTGTCGGCAAGAATCGCGATCCGTTGCCCGGGCTTGTGTCCGTTCTGGAGAAGCCACGAAGCGATGGCCTCTGCCATGTTCCGCAACTCCGCATAAGTGAAGCTCTCCAGCCGATCATGCTTCTGTATTTCGAGCGCGACATTGGTTGGCCAGTGCTCCGCGCATTCCCGGAAGCGATCGTAAAATGTAGGCATCGTTAGTTTCGGCAATATAACCGAAAGACGCCGCGCGGCCAAAGCTGCGAGAGGCAAGGTCAGTGAGTGGCCGAGAACTCGATGGGTAATCCTCCCCGCGACTTACCTTCTGTGGCTGCATCTAATATGCTAGCCTCTAATTGCTATATCTTCGACCGTGGCGGGTGCGTTCGCCCTCCTTTAAGGGATTAAAACTTGATTCATCGTGCCATTGCGAAAGTATTCGGAACCAAGAATGAGCGTGAGCTCAAGCGGCTGATGCCGAACGTGTCGGCCATCAATGCCCTCGAGCCTGCAACGCAGAAACTCAGCGACTATGAGTTGCGCGCCAAAACTGACGAATTTCGACGCCGGGTGCATGAACGGCTTTCCCAGCTTGGACAATCCGAGCCCGAGACGACGCCCGCAGAAGAGCCAGCCACTGACATTGATCGCCAGAAAGAACTCGAAAAGGAAAAAGCAAAAGCCATTCACGAAGCGCTCGACGAGGTGCTCGTAGAAGCTTTTGCGGTGGTGCGCGAGGCCAGCCGCCGCGTTCTGAATATGCGGCATTTCGACGTCCAGCTGATTGGCGGCATGGTCTTGCACTCCGGCAAAATTGCGGAAATGAAGACCGGTGAAGGAAAAACGCTCGTAGCCACCCTTCCGGTTTATCTGAACGCTCTTAGTGGCCGCGGCGTACACGTGATCACGGTGAACGACTACCTGGCCAAGCGCGACTCCGAATGGATGGGCAAGCTCTATCGCTTTCTCGGACTGACCGTGGGCGTGATTGTCCATGATCTGGATGACCAGCAGCGCCGCGATGCCTATGCCTCCGACGTTACTTACGGAACCAATAACGAATTCGGATTCGACTATCTGCGCGACAACATGAAGTTCGATCTGCACGATTGCGTGCAACGCATGCACAACTTCGCCATCGTGGATGAAGTGGATTCCATCCTGATTGATGAAGCGCGTACGCCGTTGATCATTTCGGGAGCGAGCGAAGAATCCACCGATAAATACGCCAAGGTGAATCGCATTATCCCCAAGTTGGAAAAAGGCGAGGAGATTGATGTTGCTCCGGGCGAGCCCAAGCAGCTCACTGGCGATTATGTGGTGGACGAAAAGCACCGAAATATCACCGTGAGCGACGAAGGATGGGAAAAAGTTGAGCAGTTGTTAGGGATTGGAAACATTGCCGATCCCGAAAACTGGGACCTGAAACATCACGTTGAGACGGGAATCAAAGCGCACTCCCTGTATCACCGCGACGTTGAGTATGTAGTGAAAGACGGCGAAGTCATTATTGTGGATGAATTCACCGGACGCCTTATGCCGGGACGCCGCTGGTCTGACGGTTTGCACCAGGCGGTGGAGGCCAAGGAAAACGTCAAGATCGAGCGTGAAAACCAGACACTCGCTACGATTACCTTCCAGAATTATTTCCGCATGTACAAAAAACTCGCAGGAATGACCGGTACCGCTGAAACGGAAGCCGCCGAGTTTGAAAAGATTTACCGCCTTGAAGTCATGGTCATTCCCACGAACAAAGCGATGCGCCGCATCGAGAATCCGGACGTTGTTTACCGGACGGAAAAAGAGAAGTATTACGCCGCGGCAGATGAAATCCAGAAGCTCCATCAGACGAACCAGCCTGTCCTTGTTGGCACAACTTCAATTGAAAAATCAGAGCGTTTATCTGAATTGCTTAAGAAAAAGGGCATCAAGCACGTGGTGCTGAACGCCAAATACCACGAGCGCGAAGCCGAAATCGTCGCTCAGGCCGGACGTAAGGGAATGGTCACCATCGCCACCAACATGGCGGGCCGCGGCACTGACATTCTGCTTGGCGGCAATCCTGAATTCATGGCCAAGCAGGAATGCGTGAAGAAGGGAATCGCGCAGCCGCTGCGGGCCGCGCAAGGCAAGATACAGGTCGATGTGGACGAGAGCAAGAGCACGGTCTGGTACTACGCTGGCAACGAGTACGTTGTTCCGACGCCGCAGTGGACGGAAGCCCTCGCGCGCTACCAGGCGCAGACCGACAAAGAGCATGACGAGGTGATCGAGGCCGGGGGGTTGCATATCTTCGGCACCGAGCGCCATGAGGCTCGGCGCATCGACAACCAGCTGCGCGGACGTGCTGGACGCCAGGGCGATCCTGGCTCTTCGCGCTTCTATCTTTCGCTCGAAGACGATCTCATGCGGATCTTCGCGAAGGAGTGGGTCTCAACTCTGCTGCAACGTCTGGGCATGGAAGAAGGAGTTCCGATCGAATCTCGCCTGATCAGCAGAAGAATCGAAGCTGCTCAGAAAGCGGTGGAAGCGCAAAATTTCGAAGCCCGTAAACACCTGCTTGAATACGACGATGTGATGAACAAGCAGCGCGAGGCCGTTTACGGCCTGCGGCACCGGTTGCTCGAAGGCCTCGATCAGAAAGACTTGATCCTTGAAGATTATGTTTCCAGCATCCTCAGCGATTTGCTCGATGAATTCTGTGGAGTCAAAGTTCATCCCGAGAATTGGGATATCAAGGGACTGAAAGATGCCATCTTCACCCGCTCGGGAGTAGACATTCTCGCAGAGGGACTCAAGCCGGAGACACTAAGCCGTCAGGAATTGGGCGACGCCATCTTCAACTTGCTGAAGACGCGCTACGACGCCAAGGAACAATTGATCGGTCCCGACGCCCTGCGCTATCACGAGCGCATGATCATGTTGAGCGTGCTCGATTCGCAATGGAAAGATCACTTGTTGAACATGGACCACTTGAAAGAAGGCATCGGCCTTCGTGGTTACGGCCAGCATGATCCTCTCTTGGAATATAAGCGGGAATCTTTCGAGATGTTCGAAGCGATGATGCAACGCTTCCAGGAAGATACCGTTCGATATCTTTACCTGATGCAGATATTGGAGCGTCCCGCGGACGGCGGTGCGGGTGTTCCGCAGGATGGGCGGGAATCGGAAGGTAGCGTCGAGCATCGCATCTCAGCGCCTCGCGGCGGCGGTGGGAATGGCAGCAAGCCGCGCCACTTGAGCACCTCGGTGGATGAAATCGAAGAAACCTTTCAGCGAAAAAAGCGTCGCGAGTTGGAGCAGGCGCGCATGGCGGGTTCGGGAGACCTTCAGACTGTGCAACAAGTCGTGCGCGGGGGCGACAAGGTCGGACGCAATGATCCGTGTCCATGCGGATCAGGGAAAAAATACAAAAAATGCTGCGGCGCAAAGTCCTAGATCATTCACTTCGGAGGCGCGCCCAGCATAAAAGACTTCACCACAATATTCGTGGGATGCATTCCCACCGGAATCATCGTCAGCAGCGAATATTCGGTAGGCTCGAGCTTGCGCGGTCTGCGCTTCTGTATCACGGTTATGTCCCCTGACTCGGAATTCAATACCATTAAATAATTCTGGCTCTGCGAAAGGGCAAGCGCGTCGGGATGGCTGCCGACCGGAAGCACGGCAATGATTTTTCCCAGATCAATGTCGTAAATTGCAACGCTGTTTGATGCGGAATTGCTCACCAGAAAGCGCGAACTATCGTCCGTCACAACTCCTCTTGCGGGGTGATTCCCAATCAAGTAGCTTCCGTTCACTTCGTCTGTTGCGGACTCGATCATTGAAATGCTGTTCGAACCGGAGTTGCACACGATTACTTCACCGCCGTCGGGCTTCGCCACGATATCGCTTGGCCCTTCCCCCACGTCAAGAAGCGTCACGAGCTTATCGTTTTTGAGGTCAATCGAAGCCACTTGGGCAGATCCGGCGCACGCCACAAATGTCTTGCTGCTGTCTGGAAGGATAGTCACGGCCTGCGGCTGCTTGCAGACCGAAATCGTGTTGCGGACCGCGAGAGTTCGCGAATCAATGAGAGACACAGAGTCCCCGCCGCGATTGGTGACAACTACAGTTCGTCCATCCGCCGACGCCTTGGCTTGAGCTGGAGAATTCCCGACTCGAATGTTTCCAGCTACCGTCCGTTTCTCTAAATCAATCAGACAAATCGTACCCGCGCTTGTAGCGATATAGGCACGCCGTCCGTCACTGGAAACCTCAATGGACACCGGCTTCCCATGAACCTCAATGGTGGCGGCCACTTCGTTGCGCTCAGCATCAATGACACTGATGTTGCTCGAGGCGGCATTTATAACGTAGATTTCGTTCTTCTTGCTATTCGCGGCCAGGGTGACTGGTTCGCTTCCAACCTTGATCGTTTTCACCGGCTCGAAAGTGCGAACATCAATCACGCTGACGGTATTACTTTTGCTGTTGCTCACGTAGGCATATTCGCGGTAAGCGGGGGCGAAGCTGGGCAACTCGCGCTCGTAGAAATACCACCATCCCATTGCCGCCGATATGGGGAGCAGCGCAGCAATAAGCAGTAGCTTCTTCAAGTCAGTGAGGAGAAGTTGCGAGGCGGGATGGCGAGCGGTCATCAAGGACAGCCAGCGGAACTCCCGATTCGGCGAGTGGCACTGTACGCCCAACCACGGGAGCAATCTGCCTTACCTGCGACATGAGTTCGTCAAACTGATCGGGGTAGAGCGACTGGATGCCGTCCGACAGCGCCTTATCGGGCTCGTGATGTACTTCGACGATCAGTCCATCTGCACCCACAGCTACGGACGCTCGCGAGAGCGGAATCACTTTATTTCTTTTCCCCGTTCCATGACTGGGGTCCACCAAGATCGGAAGGTGACTGAGCCGCTGGACCGCCGGAATTAGGCTCAGGTCAAGAGTATTGCGCGTGTGGTCTGCAAAAGTGCGAACGCCGCGCTCACATAAAATTACGTTGTAATTGCCTTCACTCATCACGTACTCGGCCGCCATGAGAAATTCTTCCAGCGTGGCCGCCATTCCGCGCTTCAGCAGAACCGGCTTCCGGCATTTGCCCGCCATTTTCAGCAGCGAAAAATTCTGCATGTTGCGGGCGCCGATCTGAATGACGTCCGCGTACTCAGCCACGAGTGCCAGCGACTCGTGATCAATGGCCTCGGTGACAATCAGCACTCCAAATTTTTCGCGCACATCGGCCATGATTCGCAGAGCTTCTTCGCCGAGTCCTTGAAATGTATAGGGCGAAGTACGAGGCTTATAAGCGCCGCCACGGAAAAATTGTGCGCCCGCGCGGTGGACGCGCTCGGCGGTGGCAAAAGCTTGTTCTCTACTCTCGATGGCGCATGGTCCGGCGATGACCGCCAAGGCTGTGCCTCCGATAGTGGCGGACGAGCCCGCAAATCGGATGATGGAATTGTCTTGCTTGATATCGCGGCTTACGAGCTTGTAAGGCTTGGTGACGCGGATTACTTCCTGCACGCCCGCCAATTCATCGAGCGTGCCAGCCTCAATTTCACCCTTGTTTCCAGTGATGCCGATGGCGGTGCGCTCGGCTCCAGGGATGGAGTGAGCGCGGTATCCCAGCGACTCGATTTTCTCGCAAACGGCGCGTACCTGCGCTTCGCTGGCATTCGCCTGCATCACCACTAACATGGATCACCTCAGGGGCATCCAGTTTACCGTTTTGTGTAACGTTGCCGCAAATGCTGGCGACGATGCTGCGCTGTTTATACTAATCCGAATGCCTCGCCCGGTTTACTACAAGTCACGTTCGCGTTCGATGGCGAAGGAGCAGGACATACTGAAAACGCCTCCCCCGAAAGAGGCGCCGCGCCTGACTTCGCGGCGCATTGGCATTCATACTTCCAGTGCGGGGGGCGTACAGAATGCTGCTGAGCGGGCATGGCGGTTGGGGTGCAATACGCTGCAGATTTTCTCTTCCAGTCCGCGGCAGTGGGCGCCGTATGAGCTAGGGTCTCCGCAGTGCGACGAAATGAGTCGCCTGAGGGACAAATACGATCTCAGGCCGCTGGTCATCCACACAAATTATCTGGTGAATCTGGCGAGTGTCACGCCTCAATTTCTGGAGAAATCCATTCTGGCCTTTCGCGGGGAGATGGAACGCGCGCTGGCTCTCTGCGCTGATTTTCTGGTATTGCATCCGGGATCGTTTCGCGGCGCAGATCGCGAAGAAGGACTGCTGCGGGCTGCAGCCGCGATTCACGTCGCCAGCCAGGGACTCGATCTGTCTAAAGACAACCTGACCGTGCTGATTGAAAACTCAGCAGGGGCGGAGTATTCGCTGGGAGGAACGTTCGAGCAAGTGGCCGAAGTTATCGAGCGGCTCGACGGCCTCGTTCCAGTTGCCGCATGCATCGATACTTGTCATACCCACGTTGCTGGATACGATATCGTCAGCGAGAAAGGAATGGCGAAAACGCTCGCTAATTTGGATGCCACGATTGGGTTGAAGAACGTCAGAGTATGGCATTGCAATGACGCCAAGGCCGCGCGAGGATCTAAGCTCGACCGGCATCAGCACGTGGGGAAGGGAACGATTGGATTGGATCCGTTCCAGCGGCTGTTGAATAACCCTCGCCTGGCTCACGCTGCTTTTATAGCGGAGACTCCGATAGACGAACCGGGAGATGATCGGAAGAATGTTGAGGCATTGAAGGGGCTGGTGGACACGCTGTCTGCGGAAGCGTCGAATTGAAAAGCAGGTCCCTCCACTCGCCAGGTGCTTCGCTTCGCGCAGCACCCGGGTCGGTCGGGATGACAGGACTCTTCGCCAAACTTTCCCGTCCTTCCAAATCTGTCATCTCGAGCGGAGCAAAGCGAAAGCTTTGCGTAGTCGAGAGACCTGCTGTGAGCAAACGTAGGAATGTTGGCGCAAGCCATTTACTTGAAGACAATCCGCGTTTTCTTCCCGCGTTATAAAATCAATAATTCATCCAGAATTTCTTATGCCGAAGGAAATATCCATTACCGACATTGGCGCTGATCAGAGTAGAAGCCTGCCGCAACACGATCGTTATTATCCGCAGCGCATCGAGAAAAAATGGTTCGAGCGCTGGAGCCAGGACGACTCCCTGTATCGTGCCGAAGCAAATTCCACCAAGACAAAGTATTACGTGCTTGAAATGTTGCCCTATCCCTCGGGCGCGCTGCATATGGGGCACGTGCGCAACTACGCGATAGGTGATGCGCTGGCGCGTTACATGTGGATGAACGATTACAACGTGCTTCATCCCATGGGATGGGACTCGTTTGGCCTGCCCGCCGAAAATGCGGCGATCTCGAACAACACTCCTCCGCGCGAGTGGACGCTGCGCAACATCGCGAACATGAAGGCACAGATGAAGCGCCTCGGGTTCGCCTATGACTGGAGCCGCGAGGTCACGACCTGCCTGCCGGATTATTACCGCTGGAACCAGTGGTTCTTTCTCAAGCTTTTTGAGAAAGACATGGCGTACCGCAAGAAGAGCAAGGTGAATTGGTGCCCGAAGTGCGCCACGGTGCTGGCCAACGAACAAGTGGTTGGGGGCCGTTGCTGGCGGCACGAGGACACGTTGGTCGAACAGCGCGAACTCGAGCAATGGTTCCTGCGAACCACAAAGTATTCCGACGAGTTGCTGGGCGATCTCGACAAGCTCGAAGGATGGCCGGAAAAAGTCCGCACCATGCAGCGCAATTGGATTGGGCGCAGTGAAGGCACACTGGTTGACTTCAAGGTGGATGAATCTCAGGCCGTTCTGGAGGAGTTTCAACGGGTTATCTCCAAACACTTAGGTGTGCGAAAAACGGAAGTCGCACTTGAGTCACATCTGGCCGATGCCCTGAGTGGCCTGGATCACGTAGAACGGGTAATGGCGATAGAGGAGGCTTTCGGCATAAAAGTATCCGAAGCCGACGCAGTAACGATTCGTGAGCTGTCGAAAAATAGAGGTACCATCAGCGTCTTCACGACTCGCGTGGATACGATTTTCGGCGCGACCTCGGTGCAGCTTGCACCGGAACATCCGCTGGTAGCGGAATTCGCTGTCAACGATGCAGCGCTAAGTACGAAAGTTGATGTGCTGATTGCCGAGCAGCGCAAAGCCAAAGAAATCGGTGACATCGGCGCCATCGAAAAGCACGGAGTGAATACCGGGCGCTTCGCTGTCAATCCATATAACGGCGAGAAAGTTCCCATCTGGGTAGCGAACTATATTTTGATGGATTACGGCACCGGCGCGATCATGAGCGTTCCAGCGCATGATGAACGTGACTACGAATTCGCTAAGAAATTTGGTTTAGAGATAAGGCAAGTCATCGTTTCCAATGACGATTCGGTTTCCCAGGAACTGCCCTTCACTCCCTTGAATGGAAAGCTAGTGAACTCTGGCGAATTCGGGGGCCTCAGTAGCGAGGAAGCGATTAAGAAGATGTCCGCGCTCGCCGAGAAAAACGGATTCGGCAAAGCTACCGTGACTTACCGCCTCAAAGACTGGGGCATTTCGCGGCAACGCTACTGGGGAACGCCGATTCCGATGCTCTTCTGCGATAAAGACGGAATTGTTTCGGTGCCGGAGAGCGAGCTGCCGATAATTCTTCCCGACAATGTTGACATCACTCTAACTGGCGGCTCACCGTTGGGACGAGTGCCGGAATTTGTGAATGCTACCTGCCCGAAGTGCGGTGGGCCCGCACGCCGGGAGACCGATACCATGGACACGTTTGTGGATTCGTCCTGGTATTTCTACCGATATACAGATGCCCACAACGATAAGGCGCCATTTGATTCGAAGGCGGTGGCGTACTGGTTTCCGATTGATCAATACATCGGAGGAGTCGAGCATGCGATCCTGCACCTCATCTACTCGCGCTTTTGGACGAAATTCATGCGCGATATGGGATTGATAAAAAACGATGAACCGATAGACCGCCTATTCACGCAAGGCATGGTGATCAAAGACGGCGCCAAGATGTCTAAGAGTTTGGGAAATGTCGTGTCTCCCGATGAAATGATCGCGCAGTACGGCGCCGACAGCGCGCGGTTGTATAGCTTATTTGCCGCGCCTCCAGATCGCGATTTGGATTGGCAGGAAAGCGGTGTCGAGGGCGTTTTCAGATTTTTGGGACGTGTGTATCGCTTTGTAACGGCTACTCAGCAGCCCCCGGCTAAAGGCGGATATACAGAAGCAGAGCGCAGTCCGTCCGCCAGGAATCTCCAGCGAGCGTTGCACCAGACCATCAAGCGAGTCTCGCGGGATTTCGATGGCCGCTGGCACTTCAATACTTCGATCGCGGCCCTTATGGAGTTGACCAATTCTCTTACGGCCATGAGCGCAGACATTTCCAGTGGCAACATTTCGCCAGAAGATTTGGCCTACGCCAGGAAGACTCTCGTCCTTTTGCTCGCGCCGTTCGCACCTTACCTCGCGCACGAATTGTGGGAGACCCTGGGTGAGAAGGAAAGTCTCCTCCGTGCTCCGTGGCCGAAGTACGATCCGGCGCTTGCCGCCGAAGATGAGATTGAAATTCCTGTCCAAATCAATGGCAAGACGCGCGGCCGTGTGACTGTCGCGGCTGGGTCATCAGAAGAGGTCATTCGCGAAGCCGTTTTTGCCGACGAGAAAATAAAGTCTCTCATCAAGGGAAAACAGATCGTGAAGGTAATTATCGTCCCCGGAAAACTAGTGAATATAGTTGTGCGTTAGCCTTGCCGAATGTCTGACTCTCTCATGAAGCAACGATCGCCGGTATCCATGGGCTTTGAAGCTCTATTTCGGCGGCCTTCGTTGGGATTGGCGGAGATGAGTTGGCGCTGGAGTTTTGCGGCCACATGGTTTTTGTTGATCGCGTTTTCCCTGATTGAATATTTGGATTCGCTGCCCGTGAACACGGCCGACCGCCTTCTACTCCGCACAGGACGACTGTCGCTTATTTTCCAGGCCATCATTCATATCGTTCGTGGGAGTGCGCCGCGCGTGCTCGCCGTCTTTCTTATCCTGTCGCTGGTCCTTGCAGTAGCCTGGATTGCGCTAGCCTCAGTGGCACGCGCCGTAACAGTAAATGCGGTCGTCAACTACTTTGGCGATTCCGACGGTCTCCAACAATCAGCTCCCCTGCGCTCGCTGGTCGCATTAAATGTTCTCCGCGTAGCCAACACGCTCGCCGCGGTGATCGCCTGTGCTGGTACGGCCCTCATCATCGCGGAGGTTACACTGCAAGAAGCTTCCTCTGCGACGGTTGCCTTGCAACTGTCTCAAGGTCTGATCATGCTGATCGGGATGTTTTGGTTCGCGATCAACTGGTTGATGTCACTGGCGGCGGTGGTAGCTGTTGTGCGTGAACAAGACACGTGCTTCGCCATCCGCAGCACGATGGATTTATGTATCGATCGTGCCTCTTCCCTGATGATTGCAAGCCTTGCTTTTGGCGCGGTTCACTTTATCGCCGCAGTAGGGGCAGGGTTCGCTGGCATGTTCATGTTGGCGTTGACGGGACAAGTTCCTGCCGTCCTGTTATTTGCCGCCGGGGTCGCAATCACGCTAGCGTACTTCGCGGCAGCGGATTTCCTCTACGCAGGCCGCACGGCCGCTTACGTTGCAATTATTCTTGGACTCCCGGCCGCAGTCCCAGAAAAGAGTCTGGCCGCTTTCGATGATGACGAGCGTATCCTTAGCGACCTTTCTCTCTCGCCCGCGGAAGGCTACTGACCTTAGGGCAATCCTAGAGATGCGGCGATTTTCTTCTTATACTCGCGCGCCTTCGCTACGGCCTCCTGCTCATTCACCGTAAGCAGCTTCCGGTCGCGCATGACTACGTTGCCGCCGATTACGACCGTTTCAACGGCGCTGGCTTTTATTGCGTAGGCCAGCTGGGCATAGACGTCATACATCGGTACGGCGTTCGGCTCATCGAGATTAATAATTATCAGGTCAGCTTTCTTGCCCGCCTCCAGTGATCCGATTTCTTTGTCCATGTGCAGCGCCCTGGCGCCCTCGATAGTTGCCATCTCCACGACCGCTTTTGCCCCGAGAACCAGCGGATCCATTTTCGTGATCTTTGCCAGCTTCGCTGCCAAGTCCATCTCTTCCATGAGATCTAAATCATTGTTGCTGCCCGCGGGGCCGTCGGTGCCAAGCCCAACCGCGATGCCGGCCGCGCGCATTTCGGGGACGGGAGAGACTCCGCTGGCCAGCATCATATTGCTCGATGGATTGTATACACAGCCGACCTGACGCTGCGCTAGAGTCTTGCGATCGGTATCGTCCACGAAAATACAGTGCGCGGAAACTACGTCGGGGCCGAGTACGCCGATCTTATCGAGATATTGCACCGGAGACATGCCATGAAGCTTCTGGCTGTCGTCCCATTCCTTTTTCATCTCAGCGGTGTGGATCAGGATTGGGGCGCGATATTTTCTCGCCAACGCTGCGGAATCCTGAAGAGTTTTCTGTGAGCAGGTGTAAATAGAATGCGGAGCAGGTGCCGCATGAATCAACGGATCGCTTTGCCATTTCTTCAAAAACTTCTCCGTATAGGCCAGCACTTCAGCTTCGTTCTTGTTGTCCGGCGCTGGGAAATCTATGAAAGTTTCACCCAGGATGGCCCGCATGCCCGCAGCTTTTGTTTCCTCGGCAACGGCGTCCTCGAAGTAGTACATGTCCGCGAACGTGGTGACACCTCCCCGGATTTGTTCGGCTGCGGCGAGCCGGGTTCCCCAGCGAACAAAGTCTTCAGTTACGTTCATTTTTTCGGCAGGGAAGATGTATTTGTAAAGCCAGTCATTGAGCGTTACATCATCGTGCAGGCCACGCAGCAGCGTCATCGGAACATGAGTATGTCCGTTGATGAAACCCGGCATGACCAGCCTGCCTATGGAATTGATCGTCTGTGAAGCTGAATATTTGCTCTCGATCTCTGCACGTAAACCGACGGCGACGATCGAGTCACCTTTCACCGCAACGGCGCCGTCTTCGAGGACAGTTCTGGCCCCGTCCATTGTGAGGACAGTGCCGCCCAACATGATCAGATCAACGGGGAGTTTCGGGGAAGATTGGTCGCGGGCTTGGCCCCAAAGAGAAGCCTCTAAAAGGAGCACAGCCAAAAGAAAGCGACAGGTTCTCGTGAAAAGGTTCGGCAAGCAATTCTCATTATTCATTTGAAATGTGGATTTCGCTGTCGGTCCCTTTTAACTCCGTCCCGTCGAATCCCACTCCTGATCATAGCGAGCGCGATCATAGAACGATTTCTGAGTCCCCACGCCGGTCGTTGAAAGTCCGGCATAAAGATTTGCGCGGCGGACCGCATCGCTCTCGGACAGCCCTTCGCCGAGAAAGACCCCAAAACTTCCGATGAAAGCGTCACCCGCTCCGGTGCTGTCAACACTGGTCATCTTGAATGCGGGAATGTGCTCCATGTTTTCGCGACTCGCCAGCAACGAGCCATTCGAGCCTAACGTGATGATCACGCGTTTTATGTCGCTGGCGAGCAACCGCTCGGCACACTTCTTTGCGTTCTCAACATTGCGTACCGGAATGCCGGTGATGGTCTCGGCCTCGCTTTCGTTGGGAACAAAGTAGTCGAGTCCGGCGAGCGATTTCAGATCAACAGGTTGTGCCGGAGCAGGATTGACGATGCAGCGGATTTTATTCTTACGCGCGAAGCTGACACTGTAATAGACGGTTTCTAGCGGAATCTCAAACTGTAGCACCATGCAATCCACGGTTTTCAGCAAATCGGCGGCGGCATCTACGTCGGCGGGCTTGAGCAGATCATTCGCGCCCTTTACCACAAGAATCCGATTCTGACCGTTGGGTTCGACGAATATTGGCGCTACTCCGCTGGACGCACCCTCGATCACTTTCACGTGCGTAGTATCAATCCCCAGCACTTTGAAGTTTTGGATGGTAGCGGGTCCGAACAAATCGCTTCCCACTCTCGCGACCATGTAGACATCAGCGCCGCAGAGCCGCGATGCTACAGCTTGGTTCGCCCCTTTGCCGCCGAATCCGAGATCGAACTTGTTGCCAAAAATCGTTTCGCCGGCTTTAGGAAATCGATCGCTGAAAGTTGTGAGGTCTACGTTTGCGCTTCCGATCACTGCTATTTTGGGATGCTTCGCCATGAAGGACACACTCGGGGTGCAATTTGGGATTATGTTGCAAGCGGAAACTTGAGAAGGCCGAGTCTAGCCAGCGCTCTCGATTGTTGTCAACGGATTTCAGTCGGCTGCGGGGGAGTGGACCGCGTCGAAGAAGCGGAGCAATTTTTCACGATCCAGTTTTCCCTCAGTGCGAACCCCGGAGCAAAGGTCTATTCCAAATGGGCCAACGCTTTCGATTGCCTGTCTCACATTGTCGGGCGTAAGACCCCCGGCCAGAAACACGGGGACATCAACCTGCTCGCGAATCTGGCGACTTAGATTCCAATTGTGAGTTCGTCCCGTGCCGCCGAGTTCTTTCACCTTCAGGGACTGGTTGCCGGAATCCAACAGGATGGCGCTTACCGGAGGCGCAATTGTAAGTGCTTCTTCGACGGACTCAGGCCCGCCGATATGGATGACCTGAATAATTGAGATTCCGGGAAGCGCCGCGAATAGATCCTGATAAGTGCCGAGGGCGAGACGGTCGCAAAGTTGAATGCAATTGGTTCTGCATCGTTGATGCTGCAAGATGATGTCCTGCACATTCTGTTTGCAGGTCAGCAAAAAAGAACCGATGGACGGCGGAATAGTAGCCGCAATGTGTGCGATTTGATTCTCTTCGATGACTCCCGGGCCGCTCGGCATAGCGGAGACTAATCCCATGGCGTCGGCTCCGCACTCGATCGCGAGAGATGCTTCTTCCTCGCTGGCAATACAACAAATCTTCACTCGAGGAAGGGGCGTTCGCTTCATT
>JBEEGK010000438.1:0-16174 GCA_041166845.1 Acidobacteriaceae bacterium | reverse complement strand
GGGAAATTTTCTTGTAAGAATATTCTCCCGGCTGGTGAACGGAAAAGATACCGTCTTTTTAAATGAGCTTCGAGAAGAGACAATCTCCGCGACGGGGCAGGAATTGCTCACTCTCGCAACCAAAGCGCGAGATTTTATTCTTCAGCGCGGATTGAAAAAGGGCGACCGCTGCGGATTGCTCGCGCACAACAGTATTCGCTGGATCGCTACGGACCTCGCGCTGATGGCGGAAGGCATAATCGTGGTTCCGCTCTACGCGCGGCAGGAACCCTCTGAGCTTGTGACCATGATGAAGGATTGTTCTCCCGCGCTGATCTGCTGCGGAGACGCGGCGCTACGGGATGGAATCCTGAAAGTGTGGCCGGAGGCGCCTCCGCAGTTGCTATTTGATGAGATCTTCGGCGATTTGGCGGAAGATACTTCAGAGAAGCAATCCGACGCGACCGCGCCCAAATCTCCACCCAGCCCATTGCTTGCCGAAGGGGACCCCGCGACAATTATTTACACGTCCGGCACGTCGGGCGAGGCAAAGGGCGTCATACTCAACCACGCCAACGTCACACACATGCTGGATTGCACCTCGGCGCGGCTGGATGTGTTGATGGAGAACAAATCCGGACAGGACCGCGTCTTCCACTACCAGCCATTCTGTTTTGCCGGCTCCTGGATCATGCTCCTCACCTGCTTACTTCGCGGAAGCGACCTCACTTTGAATACAGACTTGAGCAAGCTGGCGAATGAGATGAGGAATGCGTCACCGGATTATTTTCTCAACGTTCCCGCATTGCTGGAACGAATGCGTAAAGCAGTTGACGAGCAGCTTTGGAAAACCGGCGGTGTCGCGCTTAAGATCTACAGTCGAGCCAAATCCGCGCTTATCCGCAAAAATGAAAGTAAGTCTAGCTTTGCGGATTCGATGTGGCTGAGTTTGGCGAGCAGCGTGATTTTCCCAACCATCAAAAAAAAAATGATCGGCGGCAATCTCAGAGCTCTGATCTGCGGTTCGGCGCCGCTAAACATCGACACTCAGCTTTATTTTTCCATGCTGGGCATTCCGGTCTTGCAGGTTTATGGATTGACCGAGACCACCGCGATTTGCACCACGGATGATCCCCGGCACGTGGTGCCCGGCCGCGTAGGTCCTGCCATCAGCGGCATCGAGATGAAGTTGGGCGAGGGCGAAGAAATTGTTGTCCGCGGACGCAACATTTTCCCGGGATACTGGAACCGTCCCGAAGAAACTGCGAAATCATTGCGCGATGGATGGTTTCAGACCGGCGATCAGGGCGAAGTTGACTCATCTGGAAACTGGCGCATCTCTGGTCGTATTAAGAATCTGATTATTTTAGGCTCTGGCCACAACATCGCGCCCGAACCGATCGAAGACAGGATTTTACAGAGCCTGTCGGAAGCGCAGCAGGTCATGATCGTGGGCAATGGACGCGGATATCTGTCCGCGATTGTAACGGGCAAAGTCACCCGTGGGGCGGTGCAGGCGGCGTTAGACACGGTGAATACTGACCTTCCCCACTACAAACAGGTGCGTGCGTTCTCCCTCCGCGAGGAGCCATTTTCCATAGACAACGGCTTGCTTACAGCGAACGGCAAGTTGAAACGCGACCTGATTACGCGACACTGTCAAGGTGAAATCGAAGAACTGTACGGGCAGAAACAGGCGTCATGAAAAGTTTTCAGGGACAATCGCTGTCTTTTGAATTGAAGAACGGCATTGTCGAGCTGGCGATGCATCGCGAACCTTGCAACGAGATTGGCTCATTGACCCTGGAAGAATTGGAAAGATTTGCGACCGCGCTCGAAAGTGTAGAACATGAAGCACACGCACTCATTATCTACAGCATCATGCAGCCCGGCTTCTGTGCCGGGGCCGACCTCCGCGAGCTCTATCGCCGCAGTCATGCCATGGAAAACAGAGCGGCAGTGGAGGGAGTGCGGGATTTTCTCGAGCGCATTCATCGTGTGATGAATATCATTGATTCCTCTCCGCTCACGACGATTGCCGCCGTGCACGGGGTAGTGTTCGGCGGCGGCTTCGAGTTGGCGCTGGTCTGTGATTTGATAATCGCTGACAAGATGGCGCGTTTTTGTTTCCCTGAATTACGGCTGGGATTGATTCCTGGTTTCGGCGGTATTCCGCGCCTGAAGCGCGATCTCGGCAACGGAGTAGTTCGCGATTTACTTTTGACCGGACGCAGCTTCAATGCTATCAAAGCGCAGCAAGTTGGATTGGTGAGTCAAGTGGTTGCCGAAGGTGAATCGTTGCGCGTTGCAAGAGCTACGGCGGTGCAGTTGGGAAAATTTGATCGCACCACTGCTAAAGCTGCCAAGAAATTCATTAAACCTATTCCCTTGGAAGAGTTGCGACATGAAATTGATCTCTTCTGCGAACTGTTCGCGCAACCGGCGGTGGAAGCTGGACTTCGAAAATTCGTAGAGAGCACGGAAGCGCAGCCCTATTTACCTTGAGAGAAATTGAGAAACATATGCGAACTCCGGATCAAACGCTGGACGAAATCCTGAATCTTGCCGCCGCCCAGTTCAAGGTGCCACGCGAGAAGCTTCATCCTGACGACGATTTTTTTAAGAGTCTCCGCATTGACAGTTTGCAGGCGCTCGACCTCCTGACCCGCTTGGAACACCACTTTGATGTGGAACTGCCCGACTATGAATTGCAGGGTGTTTCGGATTTCCGCACCCTGTCTGCCCGTATTCAATCTCGATTGTGATTGGCGTTCCCAGGAAGGTCGGCTTGACCAAAACGGCACCCGCGGCCAGGGGAGCACCTGATTAACAATTGTTGGGGCGACGGTTTTCTTCGTCGCGGCCCTGCTGTGTGTTGAAATAGACGCTTAATGCTCGATCTCGATAAATACAGTTGTCTGGGTGCGGCGTTGCGCGATGCGCTGGAGCGCTGGCCGAACGAACTATGTCTGATTGAGTCAGACCGGGATCGCGAGAAGACCCGTCTTACTTATTCCGATTTCAAAGAGAGCGCTCTGCCGCTTGCGCGTGCTTTGCAGGACGGCGACATGCAGGCAGGAGATCGCGCGGCCATCATCATGACGAATCAGTCCAAGTGGCTGATTTCTGCGTATGCCATTTTGTTTGGTGGTGGAGTGTTGGTTCCGCTTGATTACAAGCTCACCGCTGCGGAACAACTTGCATTGCTTGCGCACAGCAACGCCAAATTTCTCATCGTCGAATACCATATTTGGCGGGCCCTTGCTAATTCACCCGAGTTCCAGAAACTTACGGCACAAACCGTGTTGGTGACGGAAGCGCCGGCTTCGGCGAGTTTGACTGGAGCTTTTCGCTGGGAAGAATTCCGTCGCAAGGGTGCTCCGGTTTTCGTTATGCGCCAGCGCGAAGACGTAGCTTGCATCGTTTATTCTTCCGGCACAGGCGGACGTCCAAAAGGGTGTGTACTCACTCACGAAAATTATCTTGAGCAATGTAAATCGCTCACAGCTTTATACCCGTTCTGGCCGGGCGTGCGCTATCTGAGTATTCTGCCCACCAATCACGCGATTGATTTTACCGTCGGCTTTATCGGACCATTTATTTGCGGAGCGTGTGTCGTGCACCTTCGCACGCTGCGCCCCGAGTATGTTCGCGACGCTTTCGTGCGTTACCAGATCACTTATGTGACACTGGTTCCCCTAATTCTTAAGAATCTTGAGCGTGGGTTGAGAGCGAAATTTACCGCGCTTTCACCTGTAAAGAGGATACTGCTGAATAGTCTCATCGCAGTGAATAGAGCGTTTACGCGCGGCAAGCCAAACATCTCGTTCAGCCGCCGCCTGCTACCGCAGGTGCATCAGGCATTCGGAGGACATTTGCGGGCCATGTTTACTGGTGGCGCTTTTATGGAGGCCTCCACTTTGCAATTCTTTTACGATCTCGGAATTCCTGTCGCCAATGGATACGGCCTGACGGAAGCCAGCACTGTTCTGACACTGAACGACCTGAAACCTTTCCGGGCCGACACTGTAGGGAAGCCGCTCCCCGGTGTAAACCTGCGAATTTTGAATCCGGATTCTGAAGGGGTTGGCGAAGTCGCTGCGCACAGTAAGACTGTAATGTCTCACTATCTCGACGATCCCGAACTGACGGCGCAAACCATCGTGGATGGCTGGTTGCTTACCGGTGACCTGGGACGCTTCGACGGCGACAGTCACTTGCAGTTACTGGGCCGGAAGAAAAACATGATCGTGACGGAGGGTGGTAAAAATATTTATCCCGAAGATATCGAGAATGTTTTCGACGGTCTTCCGGTGAAGGAATACGCCGTCTTCGCAGCGGACTACATCTGGCCCGCTAAAAGTCTTGGCCGCGAAATGTTAATTCTCGTGCTCCGTCTGGAGAGCAATCAGGAATTCAGCGACGAAATCAAAGAGGAAGTTGCGGCTAGAAACCGGCGCTTGCCCGATTTTAAGCGAGTGGGAGCATATATTCTCTGGGAGCGAGATTTCTCCCGTACTGCGTCCATGAAAATTAAGCGGAACGTCCTGGCGGAGGAAATTGGCAAAACTCTGCAACGCGGTTCCGCGGTTGAATTGTGAACGAAACATTCCTGGCAATCGTTAATCCTGCAGCAGGCGGCGGCCGCGGCCGAAAATTGGTAGGCCCGGCTCTCGATCGGTTGCGTACTGATGGCATCAAAATTGATTCTGTCGAGACCACGCGGCCAGCGCAAGCTACTGAGCTTGCTCGCGACGGTTACCGAAAAGGCTATAGGCGCTTCATTGCTGTTGGTGGCGATGGCACATCCTACGAAATAGTCAACGGACTTTTCCCAGAAGCGTTGAAGAATGAACGCCCGGCGCTCGCTTTTTTGCCCATAGGTACCGGCAATTCTTTCCTTCGCGAGTTCACGGGAGCACGGCTCGAAAGCGGATTGGAGACAGGCCTCGAGGCAATGCTGGCGCACCGTTTGCGCCGTTGCGATGTTTTGCGGCTAACGCATAAAGATGGTGCCCTGCATTACATTAATTTGCTGAGCGTGGGGTTTACTGCGGACGTCGCCACCATGCGGGCACGCCGTTTCAACGGATGGGGTGAACTGGGATACCAGTCCTCCATTTTTGTTAGCCTGGCACGATTTCGGCGGCGGCCCTTTCCGCTGCAAGTGGATCAGGATGGTCAAATTGATCGTCGTCCTTGCCTGTTCTTAACGTTCAATAACAGTAAATACACCGGAGGCACGATGATGATCGCGCCTAACGCCGAAATTGACGATGGGTTGGTGGAATACGTTCGCTGGGGACCGATCGGGCGAGTGGGATTGATCCGGAATTTGCCGACTCTCTATGATGGAACTCATGTCAACCATCCCTTAGCGGAGCGACGGCCGGCAAAAAAAATTGATTTCTATCTGGATAAACCCGTGGACGTGATGGTGGATGGCGAAGTTTTGACTGTTCATTGCCAGACATTAGATGTCCTGCCGTCGGCTCTAAATGTTGTGGTGTAGTTGTCCTTCGGTTATGCAGGAAGACCAAAACGTTTTCAAACCGGAGGCGGGGCAGCCGTCGAATCCCCGACAACTTCAGACGCTCCTGACTGTCATAGTTGTTATAGCCGCTCTTGCCGCTGCTTATTTCCTGGGTGCTCGCAAACGCACCAGTCAGCTTGACGGCTTCGCGAAGTGTTTGCAGACGAAAAATGCAAAAACGTACGGCATCTACTGGTGCACGCATTGCGCGGAACAGAAGGAATTATTTGGGTCGGCCTTCCAATACATTCCTTACATCGAGTGCGGCATCAAGGGATCGCGCGACGAAGCTCTCCGTTGCGTGCAGGCCAACGTAAAGCAATTTCCTACCTGGCAATTTGCCGACGGAAGCCGCACACAGGGCACCCTACCTCTATCCGCACTAAGTGAAAAAACCGGATGCGCTCTTCCATGACTTCGCGCTCGCGGAGAATCCTGCTCACGATCGCGTTGCTGTCGGTTTGCGGCATGGCGGTGTCGTCCGTCTCGCTGTATCACCACTTCGGAACGGCGGCATCGTCCTACTGCGATTTTGGCGGCAAATTCAATTGCGACATTGTGAATCGGAGTACCTACTCAGTAGTGTCCAAGATTCCCGTGGCGCTCATCGGAATAGTGGGATACCTGACGGTGCTCGGACTCGCGACTCTTTATCGAACCAAGGCGGAAACTCCAGTTGTTCTCTTCCTCACATCGTTAGCTGGGCTGAGCTTCGCTCTCTACCTCACCTACGTTGAAGCCTTCGTGCTGGCAGCCCGGTGCATTTTGCCTATCGTCGTTAACGATCATCTCCGTGATCACTCTGCTTTCGATGGTGGTGCTTGCAGAGTCAGTCCGTCGTGCCAGGCGAATTCGTTGAGCTAGTGTATTTGGGAAAAGCTTCCAGCGCGGGGGGATGAGCATCCGGAAGCGCTAGCCAGACTTTCCGATCTGGATAATATCGCAGCAGTTCCTGATTATCACGTTCTCCCATGTCTCGCGCCCACACCACCTTCGAACCATCAACGTCAGCCGCGTTGTACACCCATTCCAGATGAATGCTGTGCGTTTCGTCGTAACGGACAAGGACCAACTGCTTTCCAGGCATTTGTTCGAGACGATGCGTGATCTGGGCACGATCTAAATTCCCACGAGGCCACGCGGGCTCAATCTGAGCATGCATCGGAATCGCAATCACTCGCAACACAAGCGTGGCGACAGCAATCGCAGGAACAGCACGCACAAGGGCCAATCCCAAGGGCCGACCGCGCCACTTCCATTTGGAGAGATGACGCATGCACTGAGTCACGATCAGAAATAACAATCCAGTCGCGGGCGCGAAATAGTGAGGCAATACCCAGGTTTCTACCGCGAGGGCGCCAAGCAAGGCAGCACCGACTGTCATCGGAATGCGCATCCGGCGATCGCGCGCGCAATGGAGGAACGAGATCAGCGGAATGCTGAGAACGGGACCGAGGTAAAAGAGCCAGCAGGTGAAAACCTTGTCAGCAGTCCTTGTGAAAAATCCGGAGAGAGTGCGATTTTCCTCGAATCCGCGTAGCTCTTCCTCATAAAACTTGCGCATCTGAGCGTGAAGGTACACGGGCTCTGGACGTGGCGTTTGCCAAAAGAAATATGGGGCCATCGCGTATTGCGAACGGTTGACCTCATAGGTCAGTCGAAAGGGGCTGCCGTTGACGCGCTTGTAGAAATATCCAGTCGCAAGGGATGCGATTCCCGCGATGATCGCCAGCGGGAGGATGACCCGGCCCAAGTACAGGATGGAATTGTCAGGCTTTGTAGCTGAATGTTTTTCGGCAGAGCGCGCTTTCGGTGTACCCCCTTCAATGACTCTCCACCAAATTAGCGCGGCGACCGAAGCGAGACCGAAAACAAATCCTTCATAAGGACGACTGTTCGCGAGAATCGCTAACCCCACCCCCAGCGCAACGGCGATACCAAGATGCGGCGCTCTCCGAAGTCGCGGCAGCGCCCCGAAAACCAATGCTCCGCCCAGGGCAGGGACCGATCCTCCGAAATAACTGTTCATCCAGTAGCTTAAAATTCCCAGTCGCAAGACCAACAGCATCGAACCGAAAAGCGCCCATCCGGGAGGCACCCATCCTTGCAGCGCCCAGCACACGGCTGCGCACGCCAGCGAGGTGCTGAGCAAAACTCCCAGCCAGGGCAATCCGGCTATCGCCTCGCCCGCAGCAAGAGATAGGCCCTGCGCGGGAGGATACATTGACATGTAAGTGGGATGAAAGATGATATGAAAGCTTTCGAGATGCTTCCACATGGGGTGAGTAGGATTTGTGAGGCGTCCGTGGGCGAACGTGTCAGCGGCCAAAAGATGACTGAATTCATCGTGCGCGGCGGGCTCCGGAATTCCTAACAACGGGATCAACGCCGCACGCAGAACGAAAACTGAAACTCCAACCACGAATACCGAAAGAATTTTCCGGCGTGCGAATTTTCCCAGGGCGCGTTCTACAAAAACGAAAATACAAGTTTTGCGCGCAAGGCGCTCCGGCTTGCGCTGTGCGATGTAAATCAGCCCTAGCGCGCCAACGAGCAATATCAGTTCAATGGCGGGGATAAAGGCCCGGAACATGTTCAGTGCATTTCAGATCGCAGCGGATGAAGATACCCTAGCCGGTTATGTACGCATCCAAGTTGCGCCAGCCGCAATCCTAATTTCGCGCCACTGCTCTGCCATCCGTGAGCGTCGCCAAGATGCCGTCGGCGACATTGATGATCTCCTGGTCCACGGTACGGTTTTTGGCAAGCGCCTCCGCCAAGGGAATCGAAATCAATTTATTTCCCCTTAGCGCGGCCATGAATCCAAACCTTCCCTCGTGGACCATATCAATCGCCGTGAGTCCATAGCGCGTTGCGAGCATGCGATCAAATGCACTGGGAGAACCGCCGCGCTGAATGTGTCCCAGCACTACGGTTCGGGATTCGAAGCCGGTACGGCGCTCAATCTCGTGAGCCAGCGTATTGCCGATGCCGCCCAATCGCGCGTGGCCAAACTCGTCCTTACCCTGATCTTGCAAAACATTGGATTCGGAATTGTCATTGTTGTTGCCGGCGAATTTCGCTCCTTCGGCCACCACCACGATGCTGAAATAACGTCCGGTAGCATGGCGCTGGCGAATGATTTCGGAGACTCTCTCGATATCGAAAGGCTGCTCGGGAATCAGAATCACGTCGGCGCCGCCGGCGACACCGCTATGGATCGCAATCCACCCTGCGTCGCGTCCCATCACCTCAACCACCATCACGCGATTGTGGGCTTCGGCGGTAGTATGCACCCGATCAATGGCTTCGGTCGCGATGTTGACGGCAGTATCGAATCCGAAGGTGTAATCGGTGCCAGCAAGATCGTTGTCGATAGTTTTGGGAACGCCAACTACATGCACGCCCTTTTCGTAAAGCTTTTTAGCCACGGATAAAGTGTCGTCTCCGCCGATGGCCACCAGCGCTTCAACGCCATGCTTTTTTAGAGTTGCGATGCAAGTATCCAAGCCGTTTTCTTTTTTGGCCGGGTTGGTACGCGAGGTGCGGAGAATGGTCCCTCCACGGGGAAGAATGCCGGCCACGGCGGCCAAATCCAGCGGCATGGTCTTGTCTTCCATCAGGCCGCGCCAGCCTTCCATGAAACCTACAAATTCATCCTGATAATGGTACGAGCCCTTCCGTACCACCGCTCTGATTACCGCATTCAAGCCTGGGCAATCGCCCCCCCCAGTCAAAATACCAACCTTCATTACAGGCTCCAGTCAGGCATTCAATTCAATTGCCGATGTTTCGCCGTCTCATTTCCGCTTGCATGCTTCAGATGACGTCTGACGAAAGAGTACCTCAACGTATACATCGGAAAGTTTTGTGGTTTATTGAGTACTAAGATTACCATCTTCTGCGCGAAAATCAGGGGCACGACAAGCGCGAAAGTGCGGATGGCGAGTTGCGGTACGATTAATATTTTCGATGTTACAAATCAATATTTGTGAAATCGTCTAAGCGGCAGAACGGTCCATGTCAAAAGTAGTCCGCCCTTTACTCTGGCTCGCGATTGCGGTATTGGGAGCGCTCGCGTTAGCGACCGTCGCCCTGCATCGCGGAGAGCAGATCAACGCCATATGGCTGGTGGTTGCGGCATTATGTTCTTATGCCTTGGGCTACCGCTTTTACAGCAAATTCCTTTCTGCGAAAGTTCTTGCGTTAGATCCCTCGCGCGCCACCCCTGCTGAGCGAATGGAAAATGACCGCGATTTCGTCCCCACCAATAAGTGGGTTGTCTTCGGACATCACTTCGCCGCCATCGCCGGCCCCGGTCCGCTCGTCGGCCCGGTGCTGGCGGCGCAATTTGGATACCTTCCCGGGACTTTATGGATCCTGGCGGGAGCGGTGTTTGGCGGATGCGTGCAGGATTTTGTGATTCTGTTTTTTTCCGTCCGGCGGGACGGCAAGTCTCTCACCGAAATGGCGCGCGACGAGATTGGACGCGTCGGCGGACTGGTGGCTTACATTTCTGTGATTGGAATTATGGTGATTTTGCTCGGGGTGTGCGCCCTCGTCGTTGTGAATGCATTGAAGGCGAGCCCGTGGGGCACATTCACAATCGCGATGACCATTCCGATCGCTTTGCTGATGGGTTGGTATTTGCGCAGATTGCGTCCCGGCAAAGTACTTGAATCGTCCGCGCTTGGCTTTGTGCTGGTGATGCTGGCGATTTGGGGCGGACAGTGGGTCTCGCAAAATCCGGCGCCAGCACAATGGTTCACTTTCACTGCTCCCGCTTTGGCAATCGTAATTATTCTTTACGGATTCGCGGCTTCTGCTTTGCCAGTGTGGTTGTTGCTCGCGCCCCGGGACTATCTCAGCACTTTTGTGAAACTTGGCACCATCGGACTTTTAGCGGCAGGAATTTTGGCGCTCCGTCCCACGCTGCATATGCCGCCGCTGACGCGATTTATTGACGGTTCGGGGCCAGTGTTTGCCGGAAATATTTTTCCCTTTGCTTTCATTACGATTGCTTGTGGCGCGATCAGTGGATTCCATTCCTTGATCGCAAGCGGGACGACGCCGAAACTCATCCGGCGGGAAACCGAAACTCGAATGGTCGGCTATGGTGCCATGTTGGCGGAATCCATGGTGGCTGTCATGGCTATGATTGCCGCATGCACCCTCCAGCCCGGCGTTTATTTCTCGATTAATAGTCCTGCTGCGATTGTCGGACAAGCTCCAGAAACTGCCGCCATGACCATTAGTGGCTGGGGTTTCCCAGTCACTTCCGTAGAAATGCGCCTGCTGACGCAAGCGGTCGGCGAGCAGACGCTCTTCAACCGGACCGGAGGCGCTCCCGCATTCGCGGTCGGAATGGCGCAGATATTTTCCAACAGCCTTGGCGGACGCGCGCTGATGGCGCTCTGGTACCACTTCGCAATTATGTTCGAGGCGCTCTTCATTCTTACGGTGCTCGATGCCGGCACGCGAGTCGGACGATTTATGTTGCAGGATGCTTTTGGACACATATGGAAGCCGCTCGGCCGCACCAGTTGGTACCCGTCCATTCTGCTGACCAGCGCCATCATCGTCTCCGCGTGGGGTTACTTTTTGTGGCAGGGAGTAAAAGATCCGATGGGCGGAATTAATTCCTTGTGGCCGCTATTCGGAATCTCAAATCAGTTGCTGGCGACCGTCGCTCTTTGTGTAGCCACCACAATAATCATTAAGTCTGGCAAGGTCCGTTACGCAGCCATAACTTTTGTTCCGCTGGCATGGCTGGTTGCCATAACTTTTTCGGCATCCTGGTACAAGATCTTCGACCCCAATCCACGAATCGGTTTCCTTGCTCATGCCCGGCAATTGAAGGTGGCGTCGTCTTCTGCCCGTTTAGTTAATGCCCGTTTGATTTTTAATGATCGCCTCGACGCCGCAGTGACAGCAGCTTTGATACTCATGGTGACTTTGATTGTGGCCGAATCAGCCATGGAGTGGTTCCGCGTTCTCTCAGGGCGCAAACCCGCAGTGCTGAAGGAATCGGCATTCATGGCGACCCGGTTCGCGACCGAGGAGCAGCGATGAGACAGGCTTCACGCAACTTAAGCCGTCAATTTCGGATTGCCGGCCAGGTCTTTGCGGCTGCTCTCCGCGAGATCTTCGATGAAGCTGCCTACTCCCGATTCTTAACGCGTAACCAGATGACTTCCTCCTGCCAAGCCTACGCCGTGTTTCGTCGCGAAAACGAACTCGCGAAGGCACGTCGCCACAAGTGTTGCTGAGGTACACTGCTCTCACATGCGGGTCTTGGGCATTGATTGTGGGACGGAATATACCGGATACGGAGTCGTTGAGCTAGACTCCGCCAATCAACTTTCGTGTCTTTGTTGCGGCGCGGTTAAACTGTCATCCCGCGAGTCGCTGCCTGCCCGCCTCGCCACTATCTTCGAGCGTTTGGGCGCAATAATTCGCGAGCATCATCCTGACAACGTTGCCATCGAAGATGTTTTCTATGCGCTGAATGTAAAGTCAGCGTTGAAGTTGGGCCAGGTACGGGGAGTAGCGATGCTGGCGGCGTCGAGCGCAGGTCTGCAAGTTTCCGAATACGCTCCTCTTACGATCAAATCGGCAGTGGTTGGATACGGCAGGGCCGAGAAACATCAGGTGCAGCATATGGTGACAATGTTGCTTCGATTGGCAGAAATCCCGCAACCTCCCGACGCCGCTGACGCCCTCGCTATCGCCATTTGCCACCTGCATACATCGGCTACGCTGGAAAAGCAGCGTGCGGCGGCAAGCGGGAGCTAGGAATGCTCTCCTCTCGCGGCTTGCATTACTGCTTATACTTGGCATTGATTGTTCTGCTCTGTTCTCCGCTTCTCGGGGAAACTCATCCGCCAGCCACCATTACCTTTAACTTGGATTTTCCCGGTGCCGATCCCACGCATTTCGCTGTTTCGGTTTCATCCGACGCTAAGGCCAGCTACGACAGTAGGACAGACCAGACTTCCGATGACGTCGCCGCAGATTCATTTCATCTGGATTTCGAGGTGTCAAACCAGACTCGCGATCGCATTTTTGAACTTGCCGGCAAGGCGGACTACTTCGCTAAGGCGCTTGATTCTGGAAAAGACAAAATTGCTTTTACTGGAACGAAGATTCTGACTTATAAAGACGTTGGTAAAGACACCAAGGCCACATACAACTACTCGACGATCCCAGCGGTGCAGATGCTTACTGGCATTTTTCAGAACCTTTCAAACACGCTGGAATGCGGACGCCGCCTTGACTTCGACTATCGCTATCAGAAGCTCGCTTTAGAAGCAGAACTTAAGCGCATGGAAACGATGCAGAAAGAAGGCGACCTCCAGGATTTGCAAGCGATCGCCCCCATTTTGCAGAAAATAGCCAATGACCCTTCCCTGATCAACGTTTCGCGTGCACGAGCGGGCCGTTTGATAGCTGAGACTGGAAAATGACTTGTAAGCGGAGACGCACTATCCTCCGGATTTCGGGCAACGAAGTCCTTCCGAAAGTGTTCTAATACTCTAGAGAGAAGTACCTCCCGAGGTTTTTATGTCCAAATCAAAATTGAGAATGCCGCTATTTGTGCTGCTTTTTTTGGCGTGTTCCATTGGGGCAGCCTTCGCTGATTCTCAAGTGCGCATCGTGCGCCTGAGCACGGTGGAAGGCTCGGTCCAGGTCAATCGCAACACTGGCGCTGGATACGAGAAAGCGATGTTGAACTTTCCCATCACACAAGGAGTAAAAGTTCGCACGCAAAGCGAAGCCCGCGCGGAGATTGAATTTGAGGATGGCAGCACGCTGCGTCTTGCTCCAGACACGACCGTTGATTTTCCGCAACTCTCGCTGCGGGACTCCGGCAGCAAAGTGTCGGATGTGAATCTAGAGTCTGGCAAGCTCTACGTAAATTTTGCGGCCGCTAAAGATGACGAACTCACACTGATTTTCGGCCACGAGAAGCTTGGCCTCAAGCGCGCTGCGCATCTGCGCATCGAGACGGCACCAGATGGCATAACAGTTGCGGTTTTCAAAGGTGACGTTGAGGTGCAAGGTCCATCGGGAACGGTGACTGTGAGCAAGAACCGTACCGCTGTTTTTGATGTACTGAACAACGATCACGCGACAGTGGCGAAGAATCTTGAGCCTGATCCTTACGACGCATGGGACAAGCAACAGCAGCAGTATCACGAGCGCTACAACGCCACTGCTTCAAACGCATATTCCCCGTACACATATGGCGTAGCCGACCTTAACTATTACGGAAATTTCTTCAGCGCCCCGGGATATGGAACTCTCTGGCAGCCTTATTTTGCCAGCGCAGGATGGGATCCTTTCATGAATGGCGCGTGGGCTTTCAATTCCGGAGCAGGATTCGGATGGGTCTCCAGCTATCCTTGGGGATGGACGCCATATCACTACGGTAGCTGGGTCTTTATTCCCGCTTATGGATGGGCATGGCAGCCGGGGGGCGCATGGGTAGGATTGAATACAGTGCCCCGAATCGTGAATCCGCCGCGGCAGTTCGTTGCGCCGCAGCCCCCGTCGGGCGGTGTTAAAACGGTTGCTGTAAATCGTGGCCCACTGCCGGTTTTATCGGGCCGCTCAGCGAACAAGTTGGTCATCCGCAACGACTCGGCTGGATTGGGCGTCCCTCGCGGAGGGCTTAAAAATCCGGCAAAAGTTTCGCAGTCAGTGGCCCAATCCGGATCGGTTGCGACCCGAATTCATACTGCTCCTATTGAAAGTCCCAGGGCACAATTGCGCACTACTTTCGAGGGCGGACGATCTGTCTCTCGACCTTCCTATCCGGTGAGTTCTTCCACGGTTGGCACGGCGCCTGCGCCTCGCGCAGCATCACCCGCGCCCTCACCGTCGGGGCATGCTTCGGGTGGAGCGGTGCGACACTAAAACACTCCAGAACTGAGAGGAGATTCCGGCGGCCTTCGGGCCGCTTTCTTTTGCTCACCAGACCGCAACGCCCGCGTATCCAACGACGATCTCGAGGTCCCCTGACACATCACCGGATGTTGCATAGCGCACTAATTCCGCTCGCCGTGCGCCTAAGAACTTGGCAGCCGTCAGCATCACGATCGCCGGACCAAATCCGCACATGCTGATTTTTTCGTTCTTAATTACATCGAAGAGCCCGCGCGCGTCCAGTTCTAGAATCTTCTCGATAGCTTTGTGGTCTTTCACCCGCGTGATGCTATCGTTCTCGTAGTGATTCATATCGCTGGAAGCGATGACCAGAATTCTTTCCTGATGTTTTTTTATCACGCCGGCAAGCGTGCGTCCGAGTCCTTCAAGAACCTCGAGGCGGCCGGTGCCGAGCGTGATCGGGACAAAAGAAAGACTTGGCTGTTGAATTTTCAAGAACGGCAATTGGACTTCAATACCATGTTCTTGGCGCTGCGATTCGGCGTCTTCGGACAAATCGGGGAACGAAGTCTTGATTTCAACCGCCAATCCAGAATCAATGGAAACCGCGCCCAGCGGCGTGTTCCAGCTTCCCTCGCTCATGATTGCAAGCGGATGCCCAAGGCCGGTGTGATTGGGGCAAAGCACGACACAGCGCTGAGGTACGTCCAAGTGCGCGTAAACGGCTCCCGCGACCGCACCCGAGTACATATATCCAGCATGAGGCGCGATGCAGCCCAGCGCTTTCCTCTTCAAGTCTTCCGCGAGCGAATTGCCAGCGAGGTGAGAACGAACCTCGGCCCGTAAAATGCCGGGCTCTGCTGGATAGAAGCGTCCGGCGACTGCGGGTTCGCGAACGTGGGAAGCCATGATGCTACCTACTGACTACTAGGGGGCAATAGTGCGCGGAACAGGGCAGCGCTTTTCTCGAGGGACAGAGCTTCCGCGCGTTCCGTACCCTTGACGCCGGCCTGATTCAAAGCCGCCCGCAAGACTTTCGAATCGTACGCCGGCTTCAAATTGTTGGAGAGGTTCTTTCTCTTCTGTCCGAAGGACAACTTAAGAAAATCAATAAAACCTTTTTCGTCCACGTGCAAAGACTCAAGCCGCGATTCGATCGTGAGACGCACGACGCTGGAGTGTACTTTTGGAGGTGGAGAAAACGAATCCGGTGGGAGTGTGAACAGATTTTCCACGCGGGAATAGAGTTGCGCGGTGGCCGAAAGCAATCCGTATTCGCTCTTGCCGGGTTTAGCGGCCAGACGATCGGCGACCTCGCGCTGCACCATCAAGACAATGCTTTCAATGTAGCGGCGATATTCGAATAGGCGGAGAAGAATGTCGGAGGTAATGAAGTAGGGAATGTTCCCGACGACGCGTGCAGGTTCAGGGTGCTGATCTATACCAGAGCGTGTGCTTCCGGGCTTGGGCCCGAAAAGGGTATTGAAATCGATCGCGAGAATGTCGCCTTCAATGATTTCTACATTCGGCACGAGCGCAAAATTCATACGCAACTGTGCGGACAGCACGCGATCAGTTTCGACGGCCATCACCCGCCGGGCGCGCCGAGCTAGCAGGGAAGTCAGCGCACCACGCCCAGGTCCGATTTCCAGCACCGTGCTCTGCGACAAATTTCCCATCGCCTCGATAATGCGCATTGCCGCGGAATCGTCCACCAGAAAATGTTGTCCAAGCTTTGGTTTCGACTTGCTGGGGCGCTCAGCGGAAATTTTC
>JBEEGK010000437.1:0-7649 GCA_041166845.1 Acidobacteriaceae bacterium | reverse complement strand
AGTCCGCCACAAGAGTCGAACCGGAATCGTACCTGGTTTTCCGTCCAGGACGCGACCCAGCACTTGCGCGAAGGACGGAGTGCTGACGAAGGCGCCGCATTCGCTCGCGTAATCGAAAAAGCGGTTCGGCGTATTCAGGAGTCCGACATGGAGATTGGAGCGACGCAGAAGCTGTCAAAAACCAATCGTCGAGATAACGATGCGCTAGTTAGGGTGTCCCAAAAAGATGCGCTGCAAACTGTAAGGCTTGAGTCGGTTGAAAAAGGCTATGGACCGATGCAAAAGGCTTTGCCAGCCCCCTACATCGGCCGCCTCAGCGGCATTCAGCCACGTGAGATATTGCAAGCTGAGATTCTTCAATTCGGTCCGCCGCGAGGAAAGAAGACCAAGATACTTGGAATCGGAGTTGGCCGATCCTCTCCGAGGCCGTAGCCGGGGCTGCTTCCCACAATCAGTAAGGCCTTCTCGACATCTCCCCGTTCAGGGTCTTCTCACTACATTCTTTTGTAGCGTGACCGCTGTTTGTGCCAGTAACCTTCCACGGACACTTGCGCCCGTTTGCACAGCAATCAATTTTTTCGTCAGGACAATCCCTTCCACGTGAGAAGTTGTCCCAAAGGTCGCCAGGCCGCCGACCTGCCAAAAGACATTTTTCGCCAATGCTCCCCCACTTAGGTGGATTGCAATGCCATTACTTACTTTAAAATCTCCGGCAATCTGGAAAATCCAGACATCATCTGCGTCTCCCGACAGAGTTACAGCAGTCGGTACGATCACACTGGTGCTCCATTTGTAGAGCCCGGGGATGAGCGTCTTTCCGCCGATGTTGCCGGCTCCGAGCTCCGTAAATCCTGGCGAAGTTCTTCCAGCGGCGTCGGTGTAGGCCCGTTGCATATCGAGTATAGCTTTGGTGAGAATCGCAGGAGCCGTGATGCTGCAGGGCTTCGGACCGGCCGCGTCCACCGAGTAAACGAATCCGGCTACTTCTGTACACTTTAAGAGATCGGCGGCTCCGGTGATCGGGCTGGTCCCCACATTGCCTATAATCGCTGACGTGGGAACATCGGTGATTCCGGTCTTCGTAAGGATCACAAAGCTGCCGGCGCTTCGAAGGTTAACCGGTAGCGGCCCCGGCGCTTGCGCGTACGCGCTCCTCCCTGGAGCGATAAGTGATAAGGCTACAGCTGCTAAAACGACTAGTATTCAAACGTGATGATATGTGGCGAGTACCCATGAGGCCTCCGTGGAATTGATTCGTGATCTAAGAAAGAGAGAACTTCAGATGGGCTGACTTAGTTCAGGTGACCTGAATGAGTAGAGGTACTTCTTCCTCATTCTCGACTATAGGCTGTGCACAGGAAATAGCTGGTCAATATTGACCAGCTTCCCCTGTTCTTCATTCTGGAAAGCTATCCTCATCACTTGATCGGTTAACTTCCCGCCAGCGTGAAATTCACCGTGATTGTAGTCTCTACCTCGACGGTCTCTTCATTCAAAATGTAGGGCCTATACTTCCATTGCTTCACCGCTTCCAAGGCCGACGGCACCAGCATTGGGTGTCCGGTTATGACGCGCAGATTCTGAATGGAACCGTCCCGGCTGATTTCCGCCTGCAACGTCACCTGCCCTTGAATGCGCGCCTGGCGGGCTAGTGGCGGATACGCGGGCTGCACGCGGTGCAGCAACATCCCCTGAATCACACCCCGCGAAACGATTACTCTGTGCGGCGCAGCTACCTTCGGAATGGCTGCTTGGGAAGAATTCAGAATGCTATTGAGCACACCCTGCCTCAGTCCGCCCGGCGCGTCACCCGCGACGCCGATTGCTGCAGCAGGAGCTACGACATCCTCGATCATTTGTACATGGTCGGGGATTCTACTCGGGATGCGCAATTGCGCATGCACGGGGATGCTCTGAATCTGTGTCGTCGTCCTTCTTGGAGCGGCCGCAGCGACGTGTGCAAGTGGGGGCGGCGCTACCAGGGAAGTCATGAATTGTGTCTTGGGTAAAGCTTGGGTGAACAGCAGAGGCATCAGCACCAGCACAACCATCAATGCCAACTGAAAAAGAAAAGAAGCGCTGGTGGTCGCGCCGCGCTTAGTTCTAAGCCTGCCACCTGATTCGATGAGGCTGTCTTCGAACATAAGGTCTCTCCTGCATTGCCCTATGTTCGTTTAGACACCGTAAGCGCCGGATCGTTCCTGCCCGCTATGGCGCATGAGTTGAAACCGTTTCGTCTAAACCCTTCACGAGTTCGGCCCTTTCCGGAAGGTGAAAATACGCGGTTTGGGGATTACTTTCGTGCCTGCCATATGGCACCGCTGGTTCATTGACCTGTTGGGTGCCGCTTGCTAAGTTGAGGGCATCTGATGCGATTTCCGCCAATCCCCCGGGCAGAAAGCATCTTCAACAGGGGATGGGCTTATGAGAGTATTTCATCTCTGTTACGTCGCCATGGGGTTCGCGGTCGCTCGCTGGGTGTTTAAGCGTGAATCACTCGCTCTCGGCGATCCCGTATCGCGTCTTCGAGTCTCTGGCTTGCTGTAAGGGTTAACGTCTTGCCAATGCGCTGAAGATCTCCGTTTGCGGAGGCCTGACCTTCCCACCGCCCTAAAGGGCTACGACCACCGTTTGGCTACGGTACGCCACTCCAATCCTTGAACTAATTACAATTTAAGAGCGGACTTGATCGAGTTCGCCATTTCACTCATGAATCGCACCGCTTTTTTCGGAGCTCTATTCGCGGCATTAACGCTGCTACCCATGCGTGCAACAGCGCAGGCACAGGGCGAAGTTTCCCTCGGAGACCTGGCACGTTCCCTTCGCAAGAACAAAGCCGCGCCGCCGCAGCAGAGCATCATTGACAACGACAATTTCGCAGCCGCAATGAAAGAGGCGGAGGTGCAGCGCCTGAAGAATAAAGCAGCGGCAGCCGCGGCGGTTGCGGTGGCTGTGAGTGATCCGGTCGAGGAGGTTGCTAGAAAGTTCAAAGTCACTTCGACGGATGGGAGTTGCAACCTGTCATTCAGCGCCAACCTGAGCTCGCAGGCAAACGCGCCCTTCGCGTCGCAGGACCTTCCGGAAGAAGAAGTCAGCAAAATTGATGGCCCCGCTCGCATCGAAGGCGGAGAGCTGCATGTCTCAGTTCATAATGGCAGCGGATGGGACATCAAAGAAATCACCGTGGGCCTGACGCTGGTACGCACCTCCGAAAATAAAACTGCCAGTTACGGCGGAGCGCGATTGATTACCGCCGCGCAAGAAACGGCCACGCAGCAGGACAAGCCCGCGGATGTGACGCTGCTCTATCACTTGAGAGGGGATGCAGCGCCGCTAGCCACAGTACAATTCCATGGACCACTAAGCGGCACGGTGGATCCGGATCAAGACTGGCACTGGGCCATCCTTCAGGCCAAAGGGATACCGCCGGAAAAAGAAACTGAATTGCCGCCAGCTGCTGCTAATTGACCGGGAACGCAGCTGTTAGCTGCTTGCTAGAAGCCAACTCTGAAAGCCAGAAGCTAGAAGCTTCCGATGATTTCCGCTTTCCCATTTTTTATGCTGCGATAAGCCGCATCCAGAATCCGCTGGTTTTCCCAGCCTTCCTCGCCAGGCACCGGGAATTTCATTTTGCCTTCAACAGCGGCAGCGAATTCATCTACCTGGCGTGCGTAAGCGAGCCGATTGAACACAGATTCACTCTCCACTACCTTGCCATCGCGCAAGAGTTGCACATCAATGGGACGATCCACCGTCAGACCATTGTTGACGTAGAGCACGCCCGTCTCGCCTACAAATTCCAAAGGCGTGCGATACTCGGCGCGAAAAGACACCATAACTGTCCCGAGGGTGCCGCGAGAGAATTCCAGCGTGATGGCCGCTGCTGATTCCATTCCTCCAAAGCGTTTATCGAGGGCGGCTTGAGCGCTCACGCGTACCACCTGGTCTTGCAAAATGAAGCGCAGCGCGTCAATGGCATGCACGCCGACATCCGCGATGGGCCCGCCGCCCGCGACGGTGGGATCGGCAATCCACTTCCTGGGATGGCCATCTGCGGCAGTGAAGGAGAACTCCGCGCGCGCGAAGATTGGAGTACCAATCTCTCCGGTAGCGATGCGGTCACGCAGCCGCCTGGTGCTTTCTTCGAAGCGAAATACCTGTGCAACGCCTAGCAAAACGTTCTCGCGACGCGCGGCTTCAACCATTTGTCGGCACTCGTCGGCGTTCATCCCCATGGGTTTTTCGCATAAGACCGGCTTCCCGCAGCGTAAGGCCGTCAGGACATCCTGCAAATGCATAGCGTTGGGAGTCGTCACGAGCACGGCGTCCACTTCTGGCGCTCTGCTTAGGGCTTCCGCGGAATCAAACGCCAACGGAATGTCGTACTGCTGGGCGGAGTCCGTCGCCTTTTTCATCTCACGCCGCGATAAGGCGACAACTTTGCAGTTCGTCGCCAGCGCGAAGCCAGGCATTAGTCTTTTCACCGCATGCAGACCGAAGCCGACGATTCCAAAATTGATCATGGAGTCTTGTGCGCGCGTGCGAAACGAAATCCTGCTATTTCGTAATTACCACCCCAGAAGGAGGAACGCTGGTGGAAACAGTCTGATTCACGGTCAGAGTTCCTGCGGTGAGATCAACCTTGAGCTCGGTGATGCTGTCGCCGGTCTCAGTGGCAACCAAAATGTTCTTCCCCGTGGCGTCGTTCACCATGAAACGCGGGCCGGTGCCGGTCGCAGGTAAAGCGCCGGCAATCAAGGCTGGCAAGCCAGTGCTGGGATCAAGCGTGAATTGCGAGATGTTATTGGTACCGCCGTTGGCGACATACAGAAACTTTCCCGACGAATGGACAAGGACAGCCACAGGTGTCGTCCCAGTAGCGATGGACGATTGCGGCACCCCTGACAACGCCCCGCTGGTTGGATCGATCGAGAATGCCGACACTGTATTGGCGGCCGAGTTGGTGACGTAAACAAAGTGTTCCGCCGGATCAATCGCAAATGAAAATGCCGTCTGCCCGACCGTAAAAGGAGAGCCGATAACTGGTTGCAGCGACCCTGACGAGATCAAATACACATACAGGGCAGACGTGTTTGGACACAACACGTAGAGGAATTTTCCAGTGGGAGAAATCGTCAGGCTGCTGGGGTTCTGTCCGGTGGCAAAAGGTGATCCGGCAACAGGCGAGAGCGCCCCCGTCGCCGAGTTGATACTGAAGGCGGAAATCGAACTCGAAGCTTCATTGGCCGCGAATAGTAAAGTGCCGCCGGAGTCCATATCGAGCGAGACGGGAAATATCCCGGTCGCGGTGCGGGGAGTGACTTCGGAGAGGCCGTTAGTGTTGCTGTCTATTTTGAAAAGAGAAATGTCATTTTCGCCTTGGTTGGCAGCGTAGAGAAATTTCTTCGCGGGAGTTACGCGTACTGCAACAGGAGATGTTCCCCCGGGAAATGGCGATCCCAATACAGTATGGAAATTGCCAGAGTTATCAATATGAAAAACGGCGATGTCATTGGTGCTGGGGAGCGCGACAAATGCTGTTTCTTGGTTAGGAGAGGATCCGCAACTGGAAAAAGCCGCCACTGCGACGACGATCGCAAACAGTGAAGCTCTTTCTCCCAACCAGCTTTTTTCTTTAAAAATCATCAATCCCCCATACCCGAAAGTTGCGCCACAACGAGAACGCGCCTGTCACGCTACTTGCCGCCAAATTTGAAAACGATTCCGGTGGATAGTCGCAAGTTGTTTTGTTTGCTCCCGAAAGCGCTGCTATGCAGATAGTCCGCTTGGACCAGGCGAATGTCGAAGCGATGATTGAGGCTCCAATCGTAGCCGCCTCCGAGTGCGTACGCGCGGACCAGGGTACTGAAGCCAGGCGTTGAAACTCCCTGCGGCTCGAAGCGTTCTCTCGTTTTCCCGAACAATACGTGCACGTAGAGGCGATTTTCGCCATGGTTCACAGAAAGCTGGGGGCCAACCAAAAAGTTATAGACGGTCAGTTCCGAACCCGAGTTTCCGCTGGCGTCCGCCGTGATCCCGAGATGGCGGTAAATATTAGGCACGCTCACGGAGGCATTCCAGCCGTTGAGGTTTGACCGGCCGTTGAACCCTAAAGGAGCGCTGTCGAAGCGCAGGTAGGAGTAGCCGCCGAAGATATCAATGTGGGGGATATTCTGTGCGACCAGCGGGACGGCGGACAGGACAATCAGGGCCAGCATGAATCTGAAAGTGCGGATTCGCATCAGTTGGACTTTACCTGCTTATACAAGTTTGAAATCGAACTACGATTTTAACCGCAACTAGGGATGGCCGCCTCGCGGAGTTGTAATTCTTTGTAAAGAGAAGATTGAGAGGCGATAGGGATCTTTCGACTTCGCAAGTTCCCTCGCACGCGAGTGGACTTGCTGCGCTCAAGATGACGGTAGGGCGGACACGCTCGAGCTGACAAGAAATTTGATCAGCGGGCAGTCATTGCTCCCACTAGGGAGTCAAAGATTTTGAGGCCTTGGGTGCCTCCAAGCTCAGGTTCGCTGGCGCGTTCGGGATGCGGCATCATTCCCAGCACGTTTCTTCCTGCGCTGCAGATGCCGGCGATATTGTCCAGCGATCCGTTTGGATTCGCGGCAGTCGTGATCTCGCCTGCAGGGGTCGCATATCGAAAGACGATCCGGTTTTCGTCGCGCAGTTCACGCAAGGTTGATGCGTCGCAGAAATAATTGCCTTCCATGTGTCCAATGGGGATTGTGAGAACGTCGCCGGAGCTGCAGGAATTTGTAAAGGCGGTGTCGGCGTTTTCAACCCGAATCTGTACCTGCTTGCAGATATATTTAAGGCTGACGTTGCGCAGAAGCGCCCCCGGCAGCAGTCCCGACTCGCAGAGAATTTGGAATCCGTTGCAGATGCCGAGCACAAGTCCGCCGCCATCGGCGAATTTGCGTACAGACTCCATAACAGGAGAAAATTTTGCAATGGCGCCCGTGCGAAGATAGTCACCGTAGGCGAAGCCTCCCGGCACTACGATCGCGTCGCAGTTCTGCAGGTCATGCGACTCGTGCCATAAGAAAGTTACCGGCTGTTTAGAGACTTGCTGGATGGTCCAAAAGGCATCGTGATCGCAATTCGATCCGGGGAAAATGATGACACCAAACTTCATGCTGACGGCTCCAATTCGAGGTTTTGTGGGAGCAAGGTAAAGTTTAGCATGCGTCGTGAGTCGTTTCCGGCTGGGATTTACCTAACATCTCGATCACCTACTAAATTCGAATTATGAATGTTTCAGACCATCTACGAATCACCGGCGGCGCGTTAAAAGGATGGTTCATCGCGCAATTGAAAGACTCATTTGCCGTCGGAATCCTGTGGCTGATCGGACTCTACATTGCGCGAGTGCCATGGGCTCCGCTCTGGGCTCTGCTGGCAACGATTCTGCAATTCGTGCCACATCTGGGCCCCATCTTAGGGTTGATTGGGCCGGTTCTTGCCGCAACCTTGCGATGGGCTGATTGGGAGCATCCGCTCTACGTTTTGATTCTCTATGCGGTGATCGTCATCGTGGATGGATTGTTCCTGCAGCCCTACATTATGAAACGCACGGTGCGCGTACCTATCTGGGCGTCCATATTGACGCCTCTGCTCCTGGGATTTCTTAT
>JBEEGK010000436.1:0-11476 GCA_041166845.1 Acidobacteriaceae bacterium | reverse complement strand
TGGCCTGTCGCGAGATTTTGCGTTTGATGGGAAAGCATGCGGAAGTCGTGTTGCGCGACGGGGTCCCCCGTGTTTATCAGCCTCTGCCATTCGCCGATACCGTGGTGCAGGCCGAGCGCGTGAATGGATCTTATGAAGCAGCAATAATTTTGGAGTGCGACAGTATCCAGCGCACCCGGCTCGAAGGTCTTGAAAAACATTTTCTGATTAACATTGATCACCATTCCACTGGGCGTCCTTTTGGCAACGTAAATTGGATAGATCCAAAGGCGGTGGCAACTGCCGAGATGGTGTATCGACTGGCGCGCGAGGCCGAAGTGAAGATCTCTCCGGCAATCGCTACCTGCCTCTACACGGCGGTTCTCACCGATACCGGTGCTTTCATGTTTGAAGGGACCAACGAAAACACTTTTGCTCTGGCGAGAGAATTGGTGTTGGCAGGAGCCGATCCTGCAGTGTGCGCGCGTAATGTTTACTTTGGACATTCCACGGCCAAGATGCGATTGCTAGGAGCGGCGCTCTCGCACCTGCAGCGGGAAGGCAGTCTTACCTGGATTTGGGTGACGCAAGAGGAGATGGACCGCTTCGGCGCCAAGGAAGAAGATTGCGAAGGCTTAGTCAACTATGCGCTTTCCATTAAAGACGTCGAGGTCGCGGCATTTTTCCGCGAGCTTCCTGATGGACGCTTCCGAGTAAGTCTTCGCAGCAAGGGGGAACTCGATGTCGCTGCCATTGCGGAACGCTTCGGCGGCGGTGGACACGAATGCGCGGGTGGGTGTGCAGTCAACGGTCCCTTGGAGAGTGCGATTGCGTTGCTGCTGGCGGAACTGCGTCCTCATACCTCCGTTCAGTAATCTTTTCCCTTACTCTTCTTCTAGCTCAGATTTCCTTCCGTACAATAGCTGCCTATGGAAATCTCTCTCGCCAGACAGGTAATTTCACTTGCCGGGGCGGTGACAATCCTCACAGCCTACATCGCCCATCAGTTGCATTGGATGGACGCCAATAAGCCCCTTTACAACACTCTCAATGCCATCGGCGCTGCAATACTTTGTTACATTGCGCTGCGTCCTTTTCAAGCGGGATTTGTAGTGATGGAATCTACCTGGACGATCATTAGTCTCTACGCATTAGCTCGGGGACGGAAGCAAGCCTGACTTGGGCTGAATAAAGCATGAAACAAATAGTGAACAACGCGGCTCCTTCTGCTCTACGCTCACGCCTGGATTGGCTGCTGCTCGCTGGCTTTTGCGGCTTCCTCTTTTTCTTCGGCCTGGGATATTTCGGACTAGTGGGTGCCGATGAGCCGCGCTATGCGCAAGTAGCGCGGGAAATGTTCGCGCGGCATGACTGGATTACTCCCACCCTTGGCGGCTTGCCATGGCTTGAGAAACCAATTTTCTATTACTGGCAAGCGATAGTTTCGTTCTCCATGTTTGGGGTCAGCGATTGGGCCGCCCGCCTGCCTTCGGCGGCTGACGCGACCATCCTCGTTGTCGGGGTGTGTCTTTTTTTTAGGCGCTTCTGCCGGGGTTATGAACTCGACGGCGCATTGATCACCGCGTCCAGCGCCGCTGTTATAGGGTTCGCCCGCGCTGCCTCTACCGACATGCCGCTAGCGGCAATGTTTGGAGTGGCAATGCTCGCATGGTATGCATGGTACGAAGGGGGAAGCAAAAAACATCTCAGTCTTTTTTATCTGTTTCTGGGGTTCGCAACGCTGGCGAAAGGCCCAGTGGCGCCGTTTCTGGCAGGCTTAATTATTCTGATTTTCTCCGTTACGAGCAGAAATGCTGCGGCTATCTGGCGGACTCTGTGGATACCGGGCACGCTCATTTTCTGCCTCGTAACGCTCCCGTGGTATATCGCTGTGCAAGTCCGAAATCCTGAATTCTTCCGCGTTTTTTTTATCGAGCACAACCTCGCGCGCTTTGGCACAACTCTGTATCACCATATCCAGCCATTCTGGTATTTCGTGCCGGTCGCGATAGCAAGCCTCGTTCCCTGGATCGTGATCGAAGTACGAGTCCTGATAGGAGTTGCTCGCGAATGGTGGACCAGCAAACGCGAGCCGGCGACATCCGCAGGAACTTTGCCGGTATTTCTCTTGATTTGGTTTGTGGTTCCGATAGTTTTCTTTTCGATTTCGAAATCCAAACTTCCTGGCTATATCCTGCCCGCTCTTCCCGCGGCGAGTCTGCTGGTGGTTGCGTTGGTCGCACGCGCGCAGAGACCAGACAGTCGTTTTGGAACTTTCGCAATTATTATGCATTCTCTCCTCGCGGGAGGACTGCTGCTGCCTGCGTTGATGATTCGCTATATTGTGATTCAGCATCGGTTGCCATGGAATAGGGCTGCCGCAGTTTCAGCAGTAATCGCAGCGCTGGCTGCAGCTACGATTGTGATTGGGCTCAAGCAGTGTCCCAACATTCGAATGTTGCGCGTTCTCACAATGCTTCCTGTGCTGTTGGCTGTGGCCATCATTTTGAGGATTGGCGCGCCAAGCCTGGATGATGTTTTATCCGCCCGACCAGTGGCAAATGAGATCAGCTTGCTCGCCGCAAAAAAGCTACAGTTGGCTGTCTTCAAAGTCTCACGAGAGACTGCGTTTGGACTCGCGTTTTATCGCGACCAGGTTATCTTTCGATACGAGCTTGGAAACATTCCGCACGAGGAACATTTGGTTGTCGCGCCCGTAGGTTCGCAGGCCGAGGTCGCAAAGATGGTTGCCGGCCGCCGCGTCTCTTACATAGGAGCATTCGCCCCCCAGAAATTAGAGTATTACTGGGTGTCACAGTAACCTCGCGCCTCGATGCTGATGTCGATGTTGAGACCAAAGACATTTCTTCCGCTATTAACTTGAAACATTCCCCGGTTTGCCTCCCGTACACCGATGCAACTACACTCGCATTCGCGCCTGAAATTTCTTCAAGCGCCGGAAACTTCAGGAGCAGCGTGGAAATTCTCGACCTCAGGCATTTTTCCTCGGACGATCTTCGTTCCCTGTTAGAGGATGAAGTTGAACTCTGGGCCAAAGTGCTCTCCTGGGATTATCGTGGCTCCGCCGACATGGTTCTGCGCTACGTGGACACCAAAATTCTCCCCGGCTACGCCGCCATTGATAGGGGACGCATTTTTGGATACGCCTTCTTTGTATACGAAGGCAGCAAAGGCGTGATCGGAGATCTCTTTGTTACGAATGGCGGTCTACTACCGGATCCCGGGGAAATAGAGTCCCGGTTACTGACGCACGTGATTGAAACTTTGCAACAATCTCCCGGCGTCCATCGAGTCGAAGCGCAACTATTGGTGCACGAAGCCGGCAGGGTGGCGCGTCCATTTCTCGAGCAGGGATTCAGCCAGCATCCGCGTCTGTTTATGGAATTGCCGCTCGCGGACGATCCGAGGCCGGGCAAGCCATTGGATCCCGCAATCGCAATACGGCGCTGGACAGAGCAGGACTACCAGAGCGCGGCAGCCCTGGTTACGGCAGCGTACCGCGGCCATGTGGACTCCCAGATCAACGATCAGTACCGCACTCTGAACGGCTCAGTGCGTTTTCTGAACAATATCGTGCGCTTTCCGGGTTGTGGGGTGTTCGATCCCGAGTGTTCTTTCGTGGCGGTACACAACCGAACCCGAAGCCTAGCGGGACTGATCCTATGCTCGCGCGTCCGCCAGGATGTTGGACACGTCACGCAGGTTTGCGTGTCCCCTGAATTTCGCTCACAGGGAATTGGCGAAGCTTTGCTGGCGGCCACAACGGCCAATTTGCGCACACGAAAGTTTTCTCTTCTCTCGTTGACCGTCACCGAAGCGAACAACCGCGCGGTGGACCTCTATCGCAAGCTGGGATTTGAAACTAAACGCGTCTTCGACGCATTTGTCTGGGAAGGGTAGAGAAGACGACCTCGTTGAACCGCGAGCTAGTGACGCAAAATCCACATGGCCCATCCGGCCACGAACACGCCACCTACAAACATCGCGAAGCAGTAGAGTCCGTAGCGAATCTGGTCGCGGGACGTATTGCGCTGCGTGATTCCAAAAACTATGGATGCAAATAGCGCGAACAGCACGGCCGCGCTGAAGTGAGAAAGGCTCATGGCTTTTTTCCGATGGCGATGTGGTACGCGTCCGCCGCGCTGATGAAGTTCAGTAGACCAGCAACGATAAGAAATTTCGTACCGTAGTCTGCGGTTGCGTGGGCGATCGCGCCCTGTCCCCAATCCATAGCGCGGGTCACAATGTAGAGGCTCCCTGCACCGATGTCCCCGATGAATCCGAGAATGTCGAGAATATCTCCGCCGTTCGGCTTGTAGACGCGTCCTTGCATTTGCAGGCCGAGCACAAACATGATGGCAATGGAGGCCATCAGCAGAAATCCGCGTATCCAACGCTTCTGCAGAAGATGACCAGCCCCTGGAATCAACCAGCCAATTGCAGGCGCGAGAACTGACATTGCAGTCACAGGCTGTCTCGCCACCTGCATTTCACCGGGCGCAATTTCTTTTTTACGTACTGAGGAATTTGCCATTCAGATGATCACAATCTCACTTTGTATTTTACCAGTCACTTCGGCCGACTTTCCGCGAACCATCATATCCACCTCGCTACGCACGCCGAATTCCGGCAGATAGACGCCGGGCTCAATCGAAAAACAGGAGTTTGACAGAATCAAGCGCTCGTCGTGAATCTCGAGGTCATCCATGTTGGCGCCGTTGGCGTGTATCTCCGAACCGATGGAATGCCCGGTGCGATGGATAAAATACTCGCCAAACCCAGCGGCCTGAATATAGTCACGGGCAGCACGATCAACCTTCCACCCTGGAATTGCCCGCCCAGCCTCGATCGACTGCTTGACAGTTTTTACGGCGGCGTCGCGCGCGTCACGAACCACCTCGAACACTTCGCGCATGCGAGTTGAAGGGGCTTTGCCGACAAACCCTGTCCAGGTGATGTCGTAGTAAACCGCGCCCGGTACGTTCTTCTTCCCCCACACATCGAGCAACACAAAGTCGCCTTCACGGATCGGAGCCGAGGTCGCATCGGTCGGTTCGTAATGCGGATTGCCGCTGTGCGCGTTCACCGCGACGATTGGAGGATCGTCCGTCACAAGGTTCTCGCGCTCAAACGCCTCCATAAACCAACGCTGGATATCGCGCTCGTTGGTTCCACCATTGCGCACGCGGTGACCGATTTCCTGAAAAGCCGCGGCCGTGATGCCGTCAATCGCATCGCGCGCCTCGAAATGAGTTTTGATTTGTTCGTCCGTCAGGGCCGCTTCAAAAAGCGCCACCAAGTCTCCGGAGCTGACTACATTTTTGCCCAGCCCACGGATCATATCTATGGTGCCACCATCCACCAGGGAAACGTAAAAGATGAGGTTGTTAGGTGAATATTGCATCGCGACGTCGCGATGGCCCGCCAACATGATTTTTACTTTGTCGAACAATTCCTGCCAGCTCGCATATAGATGTTTCTTGCCAGGCAAGCTGTCGAGGTGGCCAGCCTCAATCTTATGGACGAGTTTTGAGGGTTCCCCTTCAGCGGGAATGACGTAAAACCATCTTCGCGTAACCATTAATCCGTCGGGGATGCCAAGCAGCCGGTAAGCAATAGGGTCGCGATGATGATGATCGTAAAAAAGCCAGGCATCAATATTGCGCTCGCGCAGAGCAGCCTGTATGACGGCAAGATTCATGGGCAATCTTTCATTCTAAACAAAGCAGAGGATTTGAGCGAATTATCGGGGGCGGTGACGGCCAGTTCCACTTTTCACAGTCTCGCTTTCAGCCTTCTCCTATGGCATGATTGTCACCACTACGATGAATAAAATTCTGAAGGCGGTTAGCAAACCGGCTGCGTGGGGTAGCGGATGGACGAGTGCAATCCTCTGCTTTAGCGCGGCCACCGGCTACTGGGTAGCTGGCGAGCACAAGAGATCAATTTGCTGGATTGCACTGGGAGCTGTCGAACTGGGAGCGATACTATTGTGACGATCAGCAATGCCTCGCATTCCCGTGTGAATTGGAATTAACCTACAACGCGAACCTTTAGTGTCTTGTCATAAATCCAAAGCAGGGCTGCGGTAACAACGCCCGTTGCCGTTACAGCCCACCATATGCGCGTCGGTTGGTGCGTGACTTCTCCGAAGTGATGGAGAAGTTTTCCGCCAAACGAGCCACCGACCAGCGAACCGATGCCAATAGGAAGAAACGCGAAGCCCATATATGTCCCCTGCTGCCCAGGAGGCGCGAGCCGCGAAATATATTCGTAGTAGCGCGGAGACTGCGTGATCTCCCCCAGTGAAACCGCAACCAGCGTGGCAATCGCCATCGGGACGGTGGGATGCACGATGAGAATAATCCACGCGAGTCCGGACATAAGGGTGCCCAGCGTGATGGCGCGGAATGCCGGCATGCGCCTCGTGATGAAACTCACCGCCATCTGGAGAGAAATCACAGTGAGAGGACCAGTGATAAGGAGCAGTTCCGTGTCCGTGTGCGGATTCACGTATTCGTGGATGTACACAGGAAGAATGATGAATTCCTGCCAATAAACAATCCAATATCCAGAGAAGATGAGCAGAAACAGCATGAAGCGCGGATTCGAGAGCACAGTGCCGAAATTTCTTGCTGCCTGCGCGAAGCTTACAGTTTGAGTGTCTCCGGAACGGCTGGGCTCTTTGAAGAACAGCAGCACGGCAAAAAACATTGCGAACACACTCAGCGCTGCAACCCGAAATACGTTCTCCACGCGCATATGCTGGTGTACCCATGACGCAACGTAAGGGCCGGCGGCGCCGCCAATATTTACCAGCGTGTAGTAAATCGAATAGCCGATCGAGCGAACGTTCTCCTTAGACGCTCGCGCCGTTGTCCCCACGACACAAGGCTTAACCAGCGCAATACCTAATGCTGGCAGCATCAGCAAAATCGCCACGAGGACGACCAATGGAATGGCGTTGCGGACGGGAGCCAGCCAAGGTGAGCCGATGGATCCCAACAGAAAATACGCGCAACTAAGTATGAAATAAGCCAGTGAAAGGGACCGGCGAAATCCAAGACGATCGGCTAGAGTGCCGCCGAACGCGGCAAGGAACCATACCAGGCCTCCGAATAGTCCGGTGAGGCTGCTGGCCTGCTCCACGCGAAAATTCAGGGTCTCGTGCAGATAGCGTGCGAGAGATGCGAACGCGGCGTAATACGAAAGCCGCTCGAAAAGCTCACTGACGTTGGCGACCCAGAATGGCCGCTCAAAGCCAGTGCGAATTTCGCGCAGCCGTTCCGAAAAGCTCAATTCTCTCTCCTCAGGATGACAAGTTTTTAGCTGGACGCTCTCCGAAAATCGCCGTCCCGATGCGCAAGCAGGTTGATCCTTCCTCGATCGCAACTTCGAAATCGTGTGACATTCCCATGGACAGTACTTCCATGCTGACCGCGGGCAACGAGCGACTTGCGATGCTATCACGCAGCTCCCGCAATTTCCGGAAGTACGGCCGAGCCTGCTCTGGATCGTCGGTGAATGGCGGGACAGTCATTAATCCCCGGAAACGTAAATGATTCAGCTGCGGTGCTGACACCAAGATGTCTTCGAACTCATGGGAGTCTGCGCTCAGTCCGCTTTTCGCTGTCTCACCACCCACATTGATTTCGACGAGCACCTCGAGTTTCTTTCCTAGTTGCCCAGCGGCTGAATTCAGTTTTTCGGCCACGCGAAGAGACTCTAAAGAATCAATGGCAGAAAAAATCTCGACTGCTTTGGTAGCCTTGTTTGACTGTAGGTGTCCGATCATATGCCAGGTGGCATCTGCGAGATCGGCTATCGCCGAAAACTTTCCAGAAAATTCCTGCACTTTACTTTCGCCAAAGACTCGAGCTCCCGCAGCATAAGCCTCCCGAATGTGTTCTGGAGAAAAGGTCTTGCTGACCGCCATCAAAGTAATTTCGCTGGGATCGTGGCCGGCACGACGCGCCGCGGAGGAGATACGAGTGCGGATCTCTGCCACATTTTCACTGATTGGCATTTAATTTAAATGCAAAAACAATCCTGGCGATCAGGATGCCAGTGTTCACATCATGGCCGTCGGCGGGGCCGGCTCACTAGGATCGCCTGCACTCGTCAAAGGCAGCCAGACCATGAGCGCCGCCAACCCGGCCAGCACGATCATTCCTCCTACCATGTAGGAGGGATCTTTGAAGATTTGAGTCCGAGTCCAAGCGGGGGCAAACTGTAAACCTGCCCATACCAAGCCCAGCATTGCTTCTCCTGCAATCAATCCCGAGGCTGTTAGAACACCTGCGTTCTCCACGCGCGCCTTCTGGGCTTCATTGAATCCGCGCCGCTTCGCTATCCAATCTCCGATCGAGCGAAACACTCCGCCGAGAAAAATAGCAAACGTGGTTTCGAATGGCAGATACATACCGACTGCGACCAGCATGGGACTTCGCACCTGCATCATGATCATGCCAATGCCAAAAAAGATTCCGACCACCACCAGCGGCCAAGGCATATCGCCACCAACGATGCCCATAGCCAACGTAGCCATCAATCCTGCTTGTGGTGCGGAAAGCTGGCGATCACCAAACCCTATCCCACCCGCCTTTATGTTGGCTTCATGGAGAAGCATCAGCGGCCAGTACATGACCAGACTAGCCACCACAACTGCGATCAGTTCCGCCATCTGAATTTTCCGCGGCGTGCCTCCGAGAATGTAGCCAACTTTAAAGTCTTGCAACAATTCACCTGCAACAGCAGAGGAAACGCAGACGACGGCAGCCACGCCCAAGACGGCGGCCACTCCTGGAGCGCCGGAGACGCCAAGAAAAACCATCAGCAGCGCTGCGATGAGCAAAGTCGAAAGCGTTAGGCCGGAAATAGGATTGTTGGAGGAGCCGATAAATCCGACCAGATTTCCAGAGACGGTTGCGAAGAAAAATCCGACAACGAGCATTACAACCGCAGCTAGCACGGCTGGCCAAACCAAGCCTGAAATGTGGATGTACAGAAAACACATGAGCACAAACATCAGTGCGATCAAGCCAAACACAACCTTTGAGCTCATGTACTGTTCGGTGCGAGAAAGCTTAGCGCGCTGATCGGCCGTTTGGCGCAGATCGGAAAGGGCTTTGCCCAGGCCCTGCGTCAGGCTCTTACGCATTTTAAACAACGTGTATGCCGCGCCCACGAGCATGCCGCCCACCGCTATCGGGCGAACGATGAATCTCCATACCGCAATCGCCATCGTCGCCCAATCATCCCCCGTACCTGCTGGAAGATACTGTCGAAGCTGTGGACCCATGAAGAAGATGAGCAGCGGAACCAGCAATCCCCACGCCAGCACGCCGCCGGCGAACTGAATGGATGCCAGCCGCAATCCGATGATGTAGCCCACGCCTAAATACGCAGGACTCACGCTTGGTGCAGCAAAAGTGCTGGTGCCGCCAGCGGCTACAACGTTAGCGCCCGCAGTTGTGCCCAAGCGGACCTGGCTGTGTCCGAGATTGCCGACCGCAAAATGGATATCTTTGTCAGCCGCGAACAGCCCGAACCTTCCCAGCATGTAGACCACGCCGCCAATGCCGATGTTCCAGAACAGATATTTTGCAGCTTTGGCGCCGCGCTGTCCTGCCTTATGAATCTCTGAAGCCGCGACCGATTCGGGGAACGGCAACTCGGGGTCTTCCACCATCACCCGTCGTACCAGCGAGATAAAGAGTACGCCAAGAACGCTTCCCACCAGCATCAGTGCGGTTGATTTCCAGTACGCGTCAGCGGGCCGGAAGGATGGCCACGCCTTGGCAATCACGAACGCTGGAATCGTGAAGATCGCGCCGGCGGCAAGCCCTTCGCCGATGCTTCCGGCAGTTCGCGCAATGTTTTCCTCGAGCAGCGACCCTTTGACGGTGCGCAAGATTGCCATGCCAATGACTGCGGCTGGATAAGTCGCGGCGATCGTAATTCCCGCGCGCAAACCGAGGTAGGCGTTCGCGGCGCCCAAAACAACCGTCATCAGGAGCCCGAGCAGTACAGCACGCAGGGTGAATTCCCGCATTTCCATGTTCTCGGGGACAAAAGGAGCAAACTTCTTTGGACTGCCGGGAGGCACCGCGTCAGGACTACTCATGAATAGAATCCTCGTAAGCGCTTATCTATATTCGCGAGACGGCAAGCCCGCGCACCTTAGCACGAGGGCAACCTAGTTTACAAGCTTCTGCCGGTGGTGTCTTCGGCAGTTGGCCTGCGAACATTATTATGAAGATAGCTCTAGGGAATCAAATCTGCCCCGAAGTCGGGATGCCAGGCTCTGAGCTTAGGAGTGGCGGGAGGAATCAATGAAAGGCACAGTGCGGATTTGATTCTTTATTAGTTCTAATGAACAACAATCCACTCTTCAAAATCCGGTTCCGACGCTACGAATCCAGCCCTGTAGACTAGTAACAACCTAGTGCAGACTCATGAGAACTCAGCCGGTAAAAACTCGGACCATACAAATAGAGGTGCTTTTCTTCGGAATGCTGAAAGATCTCATTGGTAAGGAAAGCGATGCATTGACATTGAACGAAGGCGCAACCGTAAATTCTGTGATCAAGCACTACCAGCAGCAGACTCCAAGATTGACGGGACTAGTCCCATCGTTGGCGGTTTCGGTGAACCAGGAGTATGCCGGCAGTACGACGACTCTGCACGACGGGGATGAAGTTGCTTTACTGCCTCCGGTAAGCGGAGGTTTACGCGCAACGCAAAGTTCTGCGCCCGGCGAAGAGGCGGAGCCAAGGGTTGCCATCGTCCGGGAAGGAATAGACACGAACGCTGTTTTGGAAAGGGTAAAGCGTCCTGAAGATGGGGCGGTGGTGGTTTTTGAAGGCATCGTGCGCGACAACACTCTCGGGCGTCGCACGCTTTATCTGGATTACGAAGCCTACGAAGAAATGGCGCTGAAACAGATGGATGCGCTGGCGGAACGGGCTCTTGCGGAATTCAAGATTCGCGATGCAGCAATCGTCCACAGGCTAGGCCGCTTGGAAATTGGCGAGACTAGCGTGCTGATCGTTGTGGCCTCTGCCCACCGTGCCGCCGCTTTTGACGCCTCACGCTGGTTGATTGACACTCTTAAACGCACTGTTCCTATCTGGAAGAAAGAGCACTTCGAGGATGGGATTGTGTGGGCCGATGGCGAGCCTTTTCCCGAGGAAGAGCGAGCCACGTCGGGCACCCATTCAGAAAGACCCGCATCTAAGTGAACAGTTTTCAGATGCGACGTCCCATCTTTTTTTTTACATTAGTAATGGCGACTGCTTATTGCGGCGTGGCCGGTGCCCGGGCGCGAACGACTTCGTCCAATATCGGTCAAGATAAAAATCCAGACGCCCATACTCGTCCTGCCAATTTTCTTCAGACACAGTCTTCCGGAGGCCAGTCTTCTCAGAATACCCAGGTTCCCAATAATAAGGTCCCTAAGCCGCCGTGGGCAGGG